>CAMDMH010000087.1 GCA_945901835.1 Devosia equisanguinis
GGGAACAGAAAACCAGGGCCTCCGGTGCCAGGGCCTCCGGTGCATGTGTGCAACTCCTTCAGCAGGGCAAGCGCTTGTCGCGATAGCGGAACGACGTGGGGCTGCCGCTTCTTCATTCGCTCCCCCGGAATTCGCCACTCGGAACGTTCAAAGTCGATCTCGCTCCACGGTGCGGCGCGCAACTCCTTCGTGCGGACGAAGGTCAGCAGCAGCAGCCGCAACGCAATGACCGTGGTGCGATAACCGCCGTAGCCTTCCAGCGCCTTTGAGAAGGCTTCGATTTGGTCTCGCGCCAGAGGCTTCGCGTGCTTCGTCGGCGGCCGGTGGATGGCTCCCTTCAACGCTGCCGCCGGGTCGTTGTCGGCGCGCAGGGTCGCAACGCCGTAGCGGAAGATGGCGGACGCCCACTGCCGCACCATCAGAGCCACGGTCTCGGCGCCGCGCTGCTCTATCCGCTTCACAATCTCCAACAGGTGCGCCGCTGTGACTGAGCGCAGCGGGAGTGCGCCAATGTGCGGGAACACGTCGACTTCGAGAAAGCGGGAAACTTGGCTCGAGTAGTATGGCGTCCAGTGAACCTTCTTCTGCTCGATCCATTCACGAGCCACCGCCTCGAAAGTGTTGGCGCGCTCGGCATGTGTCGCGAGCTTTACGGCCTTCCGATTGTGCGAGGGATGAATGCCTTGCTTCACCAGCTGCCTTGCCTCAGCGCGCTGGGCACGAGCTTCCGACAAGCCCAGAGCGGGGTAGTCGCCCAGCGCAAAGAGGTTCTCCTTGCCGGCGATCCTGTAGCGATACCGCCAGAGCTTCGAACCGGTTGGGCGCACCTCCAGGTAGAGCCCTCCCCCGTCAGTCAGCTTGATGGTCTTGGAGCTGGCCTTGGTGCTGCGAATCTTCGCGTCGGTGAGTGCCATAGTGTGCGGGTACCGTTGTTTCGATACCCGCTTTAATACCCGCATTTACGGCGGATGCCCATGGACAAACTTGGATCACCATGGCGAATAATTGTGGAAAGTCAGCTGCATTTGGCCCACTCGTCGGACAGTGCCGGAGCGTTATGGACCGTTATGGACCCCGATGCTGATTTCTGATCAGAATGAGCATTGATGTCTCCCGCCTTCGTCCCGGTTCGCCCGATAGCGCCCCGGATCGGCCCTGCCGTTGCCTACGCGACTTGCGCCAATAGCAGATCTGCCCGCCCACTTCGACCCGCCAGATGACCTCCACCGAATCGCTCCAAATTCTCTTGCAGCCGTCGAAAGTAAATTGCCGACGCCCCGCTCACCGGGTTAGCTTTGTCGTGCGGAGACGAAGATCTCCCGGGAAACGCCAGATCGGAGGCCTCGCCATGCCCCGCCTGCTCATCACCATCCTGCTTTGCATTTTCTCGCTACCGGCAGCAGCGCAGAACTTCCCCTCGCGCGCGATCAAGATCATCGTCCCGTTCGCCCCCGGGGCCTCCTCCGACGCGACAGCACGCGCCCTCGCCCACGATCTTCAGGGCCGGCTCGGCCAGAGCGTCGTCGTCGAGAACATGGGCGGCGGCGGCGGTGTAACCGGCGTCCAGTCCATGGCGCGCTCCGCCCCCGACGGCCACACACTCGCGATCGGAGCGGCAGGCGGCATGGTCATCACGCCATTGATGCCGGGCGCACCACCGAACTGGGACCCGACAAAGGACGTCCTGCCGGTGGCACGCATCGTAGACGTGCCGATGGTGCTCGTCGCGCATCCGACGGTCGGCCCGAAGTCGCTGGCAGATGCGATAGCGAAGGCGAAAGCCTCACCTGACGGCCTGACCTACGGATCGACCGGCGCCAACTCAGGCATGCATCTATCGGTCGAGTTCCTGAGCTTCGCCACGGGCGCGAAGCTCGTCCACGTCCCCTATCGCGGCAGCGCCCCCGCCGTGACCGACGCAGTCGCGGGACAGGTCCCGTTCGTCGCAGTCGATCTCACCTCCGCGCTTCCGTTGCTAGAAGGCGGCAAGGTCACGGGGCTCGCGATGATCACCGCCAAGCGCGTTTCGTTCGCGCCCAGCGTCCCGAGCCTGGGCGAACTAGGCTACAAGGGTTTCGAATCCTCGCCATTCCTCGGGCTTTTCGCGCCCCCCGGCACGCCCGCTGCCATCGTCAAGACGATCAACACCCACGTACGCGAAATCGTCGCCTCCGAAGACTTCAAAAAACGCATGCACACGGTCGCACTCGAGCCTTCCTATCTCGACGAAACCGCCTTCGCGAAATTCCTCGACGACGACCGCGCACGGTGGCGCGGCGTCCTGAAAGCGATCGGCAAGTCGCAATAGTACCGCAGGGCGGAATAATAGCGCAGCGTATTCCGCCGCCCTCGCTCCATAGTGGCGCTGACCCGGTGGAATACGCCCCATGGGCTATTCCACCCTACGTCTCGTCAAACCATGAACTCGGCGAGCGTCTCCGCAACCAACTCCGGCACCTCCTCAGCGAGGTAATGCCCTCCCGGCAGCGCTTCGCCGCGCACATCCACCGCGCGCTCACGCCACAACGCCAGACAATCGAAGCACCGCTCTATGACGCCGCGCTTCCCCCACAGCGCGAGCAGAGGCGCCGTCACCTTTCTGTCGCCGTCTTCGTCGTCATGCCGGATGTCGATGCTTGCAGCCGCGCGATAATCCTCACACGTTGCATGAACCATCTCCGGCTTGGCGAAGCACCGCAGATACTCTGCCAGTGCAGCAGGCGCGAACGGCGTCATGCCCGCAGAACCCGCACCACACTTCTTACGCCAATACTCTTCCGCCTGCGCGCCCGTCCCGATCATCCGCTCCGGAAACGGCGCGGGCTCGACCAGATAGAACCAGTGCGCATAGGCCCGCGCGAAAGCGTCCGTCGTCCCGCGATACATCTCGCGCGTCGGTGCGATGTCGAGCACGGCGATGCGCTCGACGCGCCCGGCATGATCGAGCGCGAGACGATGTGCGACGCGCCCGCCACGATCGTGCCCACACACATAGAAGCGCTCGTGCCCCTGTGACGGCATCACCTCGGCCATATCGAGCGCCATCGCGCGCTTCGAGTAAGGCGCATGATCTGCGGTCGTCTCGGGCTTGCCGCTGTCGCCGTAGCCGCGCAGATCGCACGCGACGATCGTGTAACGATCGCACAGTCGCGCCGCCACCTTATGCCAGAGCGCATACGTCTGCGGATAACCGTGCAGCAGCAGCAACGGCGGCCCAGCCCCACCGGTCACGCCGTGGATCGTCGTCCCGGACGTGGCGATGTCGAAGGTGCGGAACGAAGGAAACAACTTTGACATGATGGATCGCTCAGGAGGGTGCCGTGGGGCGTATCGCGTCGGCATGGTATCCGGAGCGACCCGAACATAAGCCCGTACCGCACCGAGATGCCGATGAACGGTGCGGTACACTTCGCTACCGCACCGCGCTCAAGGCTGAGTGGCCCTCGCCATCTCGTCGACCAGCGACTGCGGTGCGGCGTACATCGAATTGACGGCCTGGGTAACTTCCTCCCCGCTCGATGGATCGATGCTCAAGCTCTGCTTCTCTGCCTCGGCCAGGGCTACCGGATCCTTCAGCGCCGCCAGAAACGCCTGACGCAGAATGGCGAGTTGCGCCGGCGGCGTTTCGGCCGAAGCGAAGAACGGCCGGTGGAACGCCTGCTGCTTCACGATCAGCTCCACGATCGGCAACTTGTCGGCCGGCACGAATTTCCAGATCGTAGGTATGTCCAGCTTGTCGAGTTCCGCGCTCGACTTGTCTTTGCCGGCGGTCACCTGGATAACCGTGTTGTACTCTTTCGAGCCCACCCACGTCGGACGCAGAGTCTTGAGGGTCGAGATGTCGAGCCCGCAAATGCCGTCGACCTCGCCGCGCTCGATCGAAATGAGGATGTCGCCAGGGCCGGGATAACCGGTGACCAGTTTGAACTTCGCGCCGAGGAGCACCTGCTTGAACCGCGAATAGTCGTAGAGCGAGCCGCCCGGTGCCGACGAGCCGATTGTCACGGGCTTTGCCAGCAGGTCCTCGAACGTCTTCACACCGCTCCGCGCGGCGAGAATGCACACGCGTGTTCCCGAGTCGGCGTTGCCGATGTAGGCGAGCTTGGTTGGATCGTACCGGAATTTCGCGCGCCCCTGCAGCAGCGGAATCAGGATCGAGCCCGGCATCGTGATCGTAAATGCCGTCCCGTCCTTCGGCGCGATAAGAGCTGTATATTCGTTGGCCTTCGCGCCACCGGCTCCCGGCATGTGCTGAACGATGATGTTGGGACTGCCCGGCATGTGGCGCGGCATATTGCGGGCGAGAAGCCTGCCATAGGCATCGAACCCGCTGCTCGGCGTGTTCGCAACAATGAGCGACAGCGTCTTGCCGCTGTAGAAGTCCTGCGCGAATACGCTCGCTGAAAACGATGCGACGCCGGCGGCAGCGCAAATGATGCCCATTCGAAATCTGCGACCGATCATTGTCGTACCTCCCAAATGATTATCGAAAGCTGACCCACGATGCCCTGCGCACCAACGCAGCGCCGGTCAAATCAGCCGCTGGACCCCAAGCCCATCCGCCATCTTGTCGAGTGCGGCGCGAAGCGACGGCGGCACGGGAATTCCATCCCGCGTCCGCTCCGCCCGCACCGCATAGGCGCGATCCCCCGGCAACCGGATCTCGCTGACACCCGGCAACTTGCCTGAACTGCGAATGTCGCGCGCCACCCGGTCCACTTGTCGTTTGAACGCGGTCACGTCGCCGAACCGCGAGATCTGCAGCGCGAGCACGGCCTGGCCCGTATTGCTCGGCAGATTCTGGTCGCCGTCCCGCCCGAACTGGCCACCATTCAGTGTCGCCCCGATCAGTCCGATCATCAGCGACAAACCGTAACCCTTGTAGTCGCCGATCGGCAGCAGCACGCCTTCCCCAGCCTTGTTGGCGTCGGTGATGGGACGGCCCTGCTTGTCGATGACCCATCCCTCCGGCAACGGCTCACCCTTCGACTGCGCCACCTGCACCTTACCGTTCGCCGCGATCGAGGTCGCCATGTCGAATAGGATCGGCGGCTCTTCGAAACCCGGCACCGCGAACGCGATCGGGTTGGTGCCGAGCAGCCGCTCGAAGCCACCCCACGGCGCCATGAAGCTGTTGGAGCCGACGGCGAGGTAAATGCCGATCATGTCGTGCGGCAGCATCTGCGATGCCCAGATCGAAGCGGCACCCGCGTGATTGGAACCGCGCACGCCGACCCAGGCGGCGCCTTGCGTCTTGGCCTTCTCGATCGCCACTTCGGTCGCACGCGCCATCACGAGATGGCCCAGCGCATTACCGCCGTCGATGTGCGCCGTCGCCGGTCCGTCGATATCGACCTTGATGGCGCCCTTCGGATCGACCTTCCCGCTGCGCAAGCCGCCGATGTACTGCACCAGCCGGAAGATACCGTGCCCATCGGAGCCGTTGAGATCGGATTCGATCAGCAGCCGCGCGGCTTTCCTGGCATCGTCCTCCGGCACGCCGGCCTTCGCGAACGCGCGTGCGGCGAAGTCGATGACGGCAGGCACGGGCACGCGAGTGGCAGCGGTCATGGTGGAGCGATCCGATGGCTGAACGGGGAAGGTGGCCGCGAACATACAGCCGCCCCCACCTCGTGACCATACCGCCCCGGCCCCGCCAGCTCCACCCAACCGCAATCCGCACACTGGCGATGACAGCGCCAGCAAGACGCGCATAAACTCACCGCAAGGCGGAGAGCACATCTGCCCGCCGATGTCTCGACCGCGCCCATAAGGACGCCGCCGCCTCAGGAGGAATGCCATGACAGCCATCCGCAACATGACCGCCGACGAGATCAAGGGCCGGACCGGCCGCTTCTCCGGGCTCACCCCTATGTCGACCGCGAAGTCCCTCGCCGACAAGGGCGTGCCGCTCGCCGCTGTCGACGTGATCTTCGCGCGCAAGCTGATGCCGATCGTGCTCGAGGACACGACCAACCCGTTCGGCAACAACGCGCCGATCTTCGGCGCGGGCGGCATGAGCCTGCACCTGTCGATCTGCCCGCCGGGCCAGGGCCCCTGCCTGCACTCCCACAATTCAACCTACGAGACCTTCATCTGTCTCGAAGGCCGCTGGGAATTCTCCGTCGGCGACAAGGGGCAGGAGAAGATCGTGCTGGAGAAGTGGGACACGTTCTCGTGCCCGCCGCGCGTCTACCGAGGCTTCCGCAACATCTGGGATCGCGACAGCGCCATGCTCACGGTCATCAGCGGCCCTGCCGATGCGCGCGACGACGTATCGATGCCGCCGATCGTCGCCGAGCAACTCAAGACATTCGGCGCCGACAAATTCGAGGCCATCCAGGGCGTGTTCCACTTCGACGACTAGCGTCCAAACGCCTGCCGCATCGGCTGGGGCTTGGCGCCCAGGCCGGCCGCTTTCGCACCCTGTCAGCGCTGCACGATTTTTGACGTTGTCGCGAAGCAACTCGCCCCCGATAAAGGGGCGAGGGGGACCTGCGTGATAGCAACCATCAACATCGCCGTCTACAGTGACGCGCTCGTCGTACTGGGCACGGCCGGCGTCGTCGTGCCGATGGTGCAGCGGTGGGGCCTCAACCCCGTTCTCGGATATCTCGCGGCGGGTGCACTTCTCGGCCCTCTTGGCCTGGGCACGTTCGTCAACCAGATCCCACTGCTCTACTGGCTCACCGTCGTCGATGCCAAGAACGTCGCAGGGATCGCCGAACTCGGCGTCGTCTTCCTGCTCTTCTTGATCGGCTTGGAGCTGTCCTGGGAACGCCTGGTCACCATGCGAAAGCAGGTGCTTGGGCTCGGCGGACTGCAAGTTTCGCTCACCGCGCTCGCCATCGGCGGCATCGTCGCCTACGCGGGGCACACCGCTTCCGTCGCGATCGTTCTAGGGACCTGCCTCGCCCTCTCGTCGACCGCGATCGTGCTCGACATCCTGTCCCGGCAGTCGAGACTGACGACCAGCACCGGCCGCGCGAGCTTCGCCGTGCTGCTCGCTCAGGATCTGGCCGTAGTGCCGATCCTAATGCTGATCTCGGTACTTGGAGCCGACACCGGCGGCTCTGTCCTCGGCAGCATCTCGACGGCCTTATGGCAGGCCGCCCTGGCGCTGGTTGCCATCGTCGTGGTCGGGCGCGCGGTGTTGCGCCCGCTGTTCCGGCAGGTCGCCGCCACCCGCTCGAGCGAACTGTTCATCGCCGCCATTCTGTTCGTCATCTGCGCCACCGGCGTGATCGCCGCCGTCGCGGGATTGTCGATGGCGCTCGGCGCGTTCGTGGCGGGACTGCTGCTCGCTGAAACCGAATACCGCAAGGCCATCGAAGCGACGATCGAGCCGTTCAAGGGCCTGCTGCTCGGCATCTTCTTCTTCACCGTCGGCATGGGGCTCGACCTCCGCGTCATTCTCCAGGATCCGTTGCGGATACTGGCCTGTACGGCCGGGCTGATCCTCCTGAAATCGGCGATCCTCTATGGCCTCGGCCGCCTGTTCCGACTGTCCAAGCCCGTTGCTGTCGAAACCGCGTTGCTCCTTGGCCCCGGCGGTGAGTTCGCCTTCGTCGGAATTGGTCTCGCCTTGACGCTCGGCGCGATTCAACCTGCCCTCGCCGGATTCGTCCTCGCGGTCACGTCGCTGACCATGGCGCTGCTCCCCGTGCTGTCCGTGATCGCCCATCGCACCGCCCGGCACCTGCGTCCGCCGCGCCCCACCGATCCACAACTACTCGTCGCACCTACGCCACTGCAGAAGCATGCGATCGTCGTCGGCTATGGACGCGTGGGCAAGGTCGTATCATCGCTTCTGAGGGAGCACGGCGTGCCCCAGACCTGCACCGACAGCGACGCACACGCCGTCGCCGAACTGCGCCACGACGGCCACGAGATCTACTATGGCAACGCCACCGATCCTGCCTTCCTGCGCGCCTGCGGTGTAATGGAAGCGTCCGCCGTGATCGTCACCATTCACACGCCCAAAGTAATCGACGAGATCGTCAGGCAGGTCCGCCTCCTCAACCCCGACGTGATGATCGTCTCGCGCGCACGGGACGCCGAGCACGCCCGCCACCTCTGCGAGGTCGGCGTCACCGATGCCGTCCCAGAAACGGTCGAGGCGAGCCTGCAGTTGTCCGAAGCAGCCCTGGTCGGTCTGGGTGTGCCGACGGGGGCTGCCATCGCCTCGATCCACGAGCACCGCGATGTCGTCCGCGCCGAGTTGCAGCGCGCATCCCAGAAGGCCGGCGCCGGCGACACCCGCGGGATTCGCGGCCAGCATTGAGCAGATACCGAAGCAGGCAGTGAAGCCCCCGCCGAGTTGCACGACCACCACGCCCCACCACTGCTTAACGCCCCGGAAAGCAAGCTGCGCTACCGTTCACTCGATGATCCGTCAGTGCGTCGAATGCGTGGGAGCGTAAAATGCCGGCACCTCTGGCCGAAGCGCCGTTGATCGGCGAACTACCCCCCGCGCGGCCCCGGCTGCCCCCAAACTCGCCACACAAGCAGCCGTGGAAATCCGCGGCGTGCGTAAGAGCTTCGGTCCAGCCGTCGCCGTCGACGGCATCGACCTCACCTTGCGGGCCGGCGAACTCTACGCGCTCCTCGGCGCGAACGGGGCCGGCAAAACCACCACGCTCCGCATGATCGCCGGCCTCACCAGACCCGACGCCGGCAGCATCAGGATCTTCGGCATCGACGCGCTGGCAAAGCCGCTCGAAGCCCGCCGCATCACCGCCTGGCTCCCTGACGAGCCGATGCTCTACGACAAGCTCACACCCATCGAGTATCTCGAATTCGTCGCGGGTCTCTGGGGCGTGCCGCCGCGCGACGCCGAACGAAAGGCCGACGAGCTGATCGAGATCCTCGAGCTGGGCCCGCACCGCCACAAGCGCTGCGAAGGCTTCTCGCGCGGCATGAAGCAGAAGGTCGCGCTCGCCGGCGCATTGGTGCACGACCCGCGCCTCATCATGCTCGACGAGCCCCTGACCGGTATCGACGCGGCCATCGCACGCCAAGTGAAGGACCTGCTCACC
>CAMDMH010000088.1 GCA_945901835.1 Devosia equisanguinis
CACGAGGTTGACCAGTGAGGTCATCCGACCGACAGACCCCTTCGAGCGCGGTCGGAAAATATTGCTCTGTACGGCGCTCCCGGGTTATCCTAGGCCAACCTGAGGGGCCCTTGGGCGGGCTAAAATCGTTATCACACGGCCTGGACCCATAGCGCACGTGGCCCGGGCGGTTCGAGACGAAAATGTGCAGCATCTCGGTCGAGCCGATGCCGTCGATCACCTCGGAGCCGACGGCATTCTGCCAACGCTGGCCGATCTCCTCGGGCAGCGCTTCGCCGGCAGACGTAGAAATACGGAGCCGGCTCGATCCAGCGCCTTTGCTCAAGGCCGGCCTCGCCAGCATTGCGGACAGCAAGGTCGGCACGGCACAGAATATCGTGGGATTGTGTGCGCGCATCGTCGCCAACACACTGTCGGGCGTTGGGCGGTCGGGCAGAAGAACCGCGGTTCCCCCGACGGACATCGGGAACGACATGCCGTTGCCGAGGCCGTAGGCGAAGAACAGCTTGGCGGCGGAGAACACGACGTCATCCGGGCCGAAGCCGAGAACATCCTGGGCGAAAAGCTTTGCCGTCGCCATGGGTGAGCCGTGAAGGTGGCGGGTGCCTTTCGGCATGCCGGTAGAGCCGGACGAGTAGAGCCAGAAGGCGACATCGTCGGCGTGGGTATCGGCGGCATCGGCGCTGGGTGAACTCGTTGCCATCAAGGCGTCGAGGCCTATGCGACCGGCGACGCTGTCCCTGCCCGTGACTATCACGTGCAAATGACGTCTGGCCGCGATCTGCTCGACCACCGGCCCGACGCGCTCCATCAATTCTGGCGACACGACGACCGCGTCGGCGCGGCTGTCCTCGATCATGAAGTGCCATTGCTCGGCGGTCAGCAGCGTGTTGAGCGGGATCGGCACGACGCCAGCCTTGATCGCGCCCCAGAATACGACCGGCAGGTCCGTCGTATCGAGCATGATCTGTACGATTCGGCGCTCGCGCCCGATGCCGAGGCGCGGAAGCGCATTGGCGAAGCGGTTGCAGCGCTCCTGAAGCGACGCATATGTCAGCTGCGTTGTGGGATCGATGAACGCGACCTTGTCGCCGCGGCCTTCCGCGACGTTGCGATCGACCATATCGACAGCGGCATTGTAAAGCCCCGTCGGCGGCCTCCAGTTGGCGGCGCTCATCGCTATACTCCCTCCCAGTTCGGAAGTCGGAAACCGGAAATCGGAGGAATGGTCCGGCTTTCAGTTCTTTTCCGATTTCTGACTTCTTCTTTTTCAATAGGTCTCGACGTGGAACCGGCCCTGGCCGCGCATCTCCGGCTTGAGCTTCGTCCAGTCAGGTAGTCCAAGTGCGGGGCCGTGTTTGCGGCAGATGTCGGCCAACGCCTCTTCTACGCCGGTCTCCATACCCTTCAGGCCGCAAATGAACATGTGCGTCTGGGGCGAAGCGAGCAAGCTGGCCACCGTTGCCGCTTCGACGCGCATGCGATCCTGCACGTATTCTTTTTCGGCGCCGGGAATGCGCGAAAAGACCAGGTGCTTTTCGAGAAGTGAGTTCGGTACTTTTTGCAAGGGACCGAAGTAGGGCAGCTCCTGCGGCGTGCGTGCGCCGAAGAACATGATCGCCTTGCCAGCAGCGTTCTGCATCGCGCGGCGGCGGCGCTCGGTGAAGGCGCGGAAGGGCGCGGAGCCCGTGCCCGTGCAGATCATGATGATGTTGGCCTGCGTGTCGTTCGGCATCAGGAAGGTCGCGCCGAACGGGCCGGTCACCTCGACCTTGTCGCCGACCTTGAGGTCGCACATGTAGTTCGATGCGACGCCACCTTCGACGCGCTTGATGGTGAGCGAGACGTTGTTGGCGTTGCGCTTCTCGCCATCACGGGCCGAGGCGATCGAGTATAGCCGGATGTCGTGGGGTTTTCCGTCGGCGCGATTTCCAGGGGGGACGATGCCGATCGATTGGCCTTCAAGAACGGGAAACGCGGTCGAGCCGAACGACAGGACGACGTGGCAGATATCGCTCTCGGTGCCTGCCGCAGTGATACGGAAGTTGCCCTGCACTGTCGCGACTGCCGGCTCCGCGCGGCGATAAATGTGGATCGCGGGCTTGGAGGCGGAGGCGGGCGCTATCGTCTTGCCGCCGACACCAGCGTGCGCAGTCGCGAGGATCTTCTCGACCTCGTCGTCGATCTCCTGGCTCGCGGGCTCGGCGTCGTCGCCGAGATCTTCCTGGACCGGGAGTTCGTTCCAGCCGAGCTGGGCTTCGATCGAGTAGGCAGCCTTCACCATGCGCCAGTTGTCGATCGAGCCGGTGGGGCATGGCGCGATGCAATCGAGGCAGTAATTGCACTTCTCCGGATCGACGACGTAGTTGTTGTCGTCGTGCGTGACCGCGCCTACGGGGCAGGTTGCCTCGCACGTGTTGCAGCGGATGCAGATCTCCGGGTCGATGAGATGCTGCTTCTTGAGGGCGGTTGCGTTTCCGTCGGCGCTCATGGGCTCTCTCGATGGTGTCAGACCCTCCGGGTCTGACACCTTGGCTAGGCGTCGGATGAGTGGCGCGCCAGACGGTTGAGCGTGCCTAGCTGCGTCGCTCAGTCATGGTTGCGCAACAAGCGGCTGATGTCACGGTGTCGGCCCGGAAGGTCTGACACCCCATCAAGCTTCATCCTTGATGCACCTTCACGTATTCGAAGTCGCCGGATTTGCTGTCGATACCAATCTTCGGGGCGGTGATCCAGCCAGCGTACTTGCCGCGTTCCCAGCAGGGCTGCATCAGGCTGTCGATGAAGTCGCCGTCGTCCTTGGACGGCAGCCACTGGTCCTTCATTTTGATCCACTCGGTATCGGACAAGAGCTTGCCAGTCGGCGACGCATTGACGTCGCGGAACTCGCCGATGTGGCGATTGAAGGCGACCGACGGCAGCGTCAGCTGATACTTGATGCCGAGCTTCTCGATGATCTTGTTCCAGCGGTTCACGCCGCCCTGGCAATCCTTCACGTAGTCGTCGCGCAGGCGCATGTTGAGCGCGGTGAGCGCGGGCTCCTCGACCATCCGGATCTGGCCGTCGACGAGCTTCAAGACAGGATAGGTCGCGGTGGTGAGCCGGTGGTCGTCCTCGATCTTGGTTTCCATGAAGCGGCCCTTGAGGCCCGCATTGTAGAAATTCGCCGCGTTGGTCGAGATCTCGGAGCCGAACAGATCCAGCGTCAGCGGAAAGTGCATGTGCATTTTTTTCTGGATCGTAGGCAGATCGATGACGCCCAGCGCGCGTACCTTGGCGATGTCGTTGGGGTCCTCGATGCCGGCGGCCTTCATCGCCTCGCAGGTGCGCTCGATGACGCGGCCGACGCCGGTCTCGCCGACGAACATATGATGCGCTTCCTCGGTCAGCATGAATCGGCAGGTGCGCGAGAGCGGATCGAAGCCGGACTGCGCGAGGCTTTCGAGTTGCATCTTGCCGTCACGGTCGGTGAAGAACGTGAACATGAAGAACGAGAGCCAATCCGGCGTCGCCTCGTTGAACGCGCCGAGCATGCGCGGCTTGTCCTTGTCGCCCGAACGGCGCTCCAGCAGACCTTCCGCTTCCTCGCGGCCGTCCCGGCCGAAATACTTCTGCAGCAGGTAGACCATCGCCCAGAGATGGCGGCCTTCCTCGACGTTGACCTGGAACAGGTTGCGCATGTCGTAGAGCGAGGGCGCGGTCTTTCCGAGGTGGCGCTGCTGCTCGACGCTCGCGGGCTCGGTGTCACCCTGGATCACGATCAGGCGACGCAGCGAAGCGCGGTGCTCGCCCGGCACGTCCTGCCACGCAGCTTCGCCCTGGCTCGCGCCGAAGTGGACTTTGCGTGACTGATCCTGCGGCGCGAGAAGGATGCCCCAACGATACTCCGGCATCTTGACGAAGCCGAACTGCGCCCAGCCCTTCGGGTCGATCGAGACCGCCGTGCGAAGGTAGACATCCGAGGTCTGGAAGCCCTCGGGTCCCATCGTGTTCCACCAATCGATGTAACCGGGGTGCCACTGCTCGAGCGCTTTCAACACGCGGGCATCGTTCACGAGGCCGACGTTGTTGGGGATCTTGGTCGAATAGTCGACGGCGCCGATGTCGGCGGAGGCGGATGATTGGTCGGGCATTGGGGACCTCGTGACTGACGTTGCCAATTGCTGAAATGGCCAATTAGCCAAGTGGGCGAGTATTCAATCCTCGCATTGGGCCAGTTGGCCATCTGCGCACTTGGCGTCTTGCTTCAAACGCGCTTTTTATCGAACTCGGCTTTGACGCCGGAGCCGTAGCGGCGGAGAGCGCCGTTCTCGCCGACGGCGTTGGCGCGCTGGAAGATCCAGTTCTGCCAGGCGGTGAGGCGGCCGAAGATCTTGGTCTCCATCGTCTCTGGGCCGGCGAAGCGTAGGTTGGCTTCGAGGCCGGTGAGGCCGTCGGCGGAGAAGCTCGCGCGTTCTTCGAGGAATATGCGCACCTCGTCCTCCCAATCGACCTCGTCGAAGGCTTCGGTGACGAGGCCCATCCGGTCGGCGTCGGTCGCATCGAGCGCCTGGCCGATGGCGGCTTTGGCTTTCTCGACGGTTTCAGGCTCTCCGAGGAAGCGCGTTTCGAGCCGCGTGATTGCGTTCGACATCGGATAGGCGCCGAAGTTCAGCGGAGACAGCGTAACGTGTGCCTCGGGGCGATTGTCGCCCTTCATCTGGCCTGCGAACATGTAGGCGCGGTCGCAAGCGAAGATGATCTCGGCCAGCGTTCCGGCGAAGCACGAACCGGGCTCGATCAACCCCACCAGCGAGCGCGAGGTGACGTCGATGCGCTTCAGCACGCGCTTCCAGTTGTTGAGGATCTCGCGGACGAGCCAATTCGATTTGTTGGCGTCCATGAGCGCGTCGTACGCGAGCACCTCTGTCGGATCGCCTTCAGATTTGAAGACGAGCGTGCCAACTTCGAGTTCGTTGAGGCGGAGATGCAGGATCGCATCGTCAAGCTCGCGGGCAAGGCGCAGCGGATAGAACTGCGCGCCTTCGGCGTGGATCGCTGAGGCATTCGCGGGTGGGGGCGACGCGGGGCCGCGGACGGTGATCGTGGCGCGGCGGCCGGCGCGGTCGATTTCCACATTCACGGTCGAGTAGGTCACGGAGTCGGTCGAGATGGTGCGTTCGATCGGCGTCAGCGTGATGCCCTTTGCATCGGCGGGACGATCCGACTTGGCCGCCAATTCTTTGGCCATCTCGGCGACGGCGGCATCGAACTTCGAGCCCGGCACGACTTTATCGACGAGACGCCACTCGACGGCGCGCTTGCCCTTCACGCCTTCTTCGATCGTGCAGAACGCGTCCGCGCGATCACGGCGCACCTTGCGCTTGTCGGTGACGCGGGTGAGGCCGCCCGTTCCCGGCAACACGGCGAGAAGCGGAATCTCGGGAAGCGACACGGTCGAGTTACCGTCGTCCGACAGAACGATCTGGTCGCAAGCGAGTGCCAATTCATAGCCTCCGCCCGCCGCCGTGCCCTGCACCGCGCACAAAAACTTCTGGCCGGAAAATTCCGATGAGTCCTCCATGCCGTTGCGGGTCTCGTTGGTGAACTTGCAGAAGTTGACCTTGTGGGCGTGGGCACTGCCCGCGAGCATCCGGATGTTCGCACCAGCGCAGAACACGCGCGGCTTGCCCGACTTGAAGATGACGGCCTTGACCTCCGGGTGCTCGAAGCGGAGACGCTGCAGCGCATCAGCCAGCTCGATGTCGACGCCGAGGTCATAGGAATTGAGCTTGAGCTGATAGCCGTCGAACAGCCCGGCATTCTCGTCCACGTCCATCACGAGTTCTGCCACGTCACCGGCAAAGCGGAGCTTCCAGTGGCGGTACTTTTCCGGACACGTGAGAAAATCGATGAAGCCGCCAGAACTTACCGCGCTCGACCTGGATAATGCATTATATGTCATTATTTCCTCCGCGCGCGATTTTGTAGGCTTTATAATGCGAAGGCGTAGCGTTGCATTGCCGGCGAGTCAATAGGTCTCGATCATTTTTGATGCACATCAATGCACGATGAGGCGGATTGCGAATCGCATTTTCGTGCAATATAGTTCTTTCTGCTGGACCAGGGGGAAGGAGCGTCGGCTCGTGCTCACGCAAGATGACATCACCACCACCATCGGAACGAGGGTGCGTGCCGCGCGGGCGCAAGCAGGCATGTCGCGCAAGAAGCTCGCCGAGGCGTCCGACGTTTCCGAGCGCTACTTGAACCAGCTCGAGAACGGCGACGCCAATGTTTCCGTCGGCATTCTGTCGCGTGTCGCCACCGCCCTGGCGCTCGAACTCACCCAACTACTGCCGACGGAGCGCCCCGATTGCGCCGGTTCGCTTGGCCCACTCGCCGCTCTGATCGAGCAGATGAGCCCTCGGGAGCAGGCAGACGCCGTGGGCGTTCTGGAAGGCTATCTTCGCGACCGGCGCAAGTCGCAGCGGGGCATCGCGCTGCTGGGCCTGCGCGGTGCGGGCAAGTCGACGATCGGCGAAATGATCGCCCGGCAGCACGGATTGCCGTTTCTCAGCGTCACCCGCGAAATCGAGGCTCGCGCCGGCATGTCCCTGCCGGATCTGTTCAACCTGGGCGGTCCGGACGCCTATCGCAAACTCGAGAACGAAGTCGTGAAGGACCTCAGCGCCAGAACGGATCGCATCGTGCTGGAGACGGCCGGCGGCATCGTGAGCAACACGGCGGCGCTGGAAATGATCCTCTCGTCGTTCCGCACGATATGGCTCAAAGCCGCGCCGCAAGAGCACTTGCAGCGCGTTATCCGGCAGGGCGACATGCGCCCGATGCGGGAGACGCCGGAGGCGCTCGATCACTTGAAGGCACTTCTGCAGCAGCGCGAGCAGGAATATGCGCGCGCGGACTGTGCGCTCGACACGACGGGGCTTTCGCCGGAGGACTGCGTGCAGCGGCTCGAGCAGATCGCGGGCATGCCGTCCCTGGCTGCTACGGCTTGAACGGCGGGCGCAATCAGCGCGCCGCCGTCTTCTGCCGTTCAGGATTGCCGGCGGGAGCGCCGAAGCTCAGAAGTTGCAGATATCGACGGTAATGTAGGGCAGATCGAGCTTGCAGTCGCGGCTCGCCGTCTTCCGCTTCGACTGGCGCTGTGCGCGGCGCTCCGGCTGCGGCTGCGGTTCAGCGGCAGCTGCCGGCGCTGGCTGCGCGGCCGCGACACGATCCGGGACCGAAGGTGCAGTTTCGACGACCGGAGCGGCCGGCACTGCCGGTACGATCACGGGAGCGGACGCATCGCGCTGGAGAGGTGCCGGAGCGGCATCGGCGGACGGCGCAACGATCACCGGTGCCACGGGCGCCGAGACGGGCGTAGCCGCCTCCTTGCCATCGCAGCACTTGAGGTCGGCCGGGGCGCGCTTCCACGTCATGGTTTCGCTGAACAGCTTCGAGCCCATGTAGCCCGTGACCCTCAGGCGATCCTCGCCGACCGGCTTCAGCTCCACGCTGTAGCGGGCGTTGTCGTCCGGGTCGACGATCCAGCCGCGGTCCCAGGTGTTGGCGCCGACCGCCTTGACGTTGCCGATGATCTGATCGCGGCATGCCTTGGCGTTCTTCGTGTCCTTGACCCACACGACGTGGCCGCACAGGCCGCCGCCGCATTCCGCTATCTCGACCGCGCCACGGCCCGTGTGATCGATCCAAGTGCCGACCGGCGAAGCCGCATGGGCAGCGGTCGAAGCAAGGCCAACAGCCAGGGCCACCAAGCGAAGGGTTGTCGAAATCGAGTTCATGGATGCCTCCCGGTATTGATTTGGATGGGCCCGTTTGCGGCCCGGTCCCAGGACTATCCCGGTTTCGTCGCCGGCCCGCTGTTCCGCGGGGGACAGGGCTGTTGTGAGGCGGTAATCTGGCGCTTGCTCCCGCCCTGGCGCGCGGTATAGGTGCGGCGGAGTGGTTGGGCGGGACGTCTGCGGTCGGCGCTCTGGCCGGCAGAATCCAGGAAAGAGCGGCGAAATCATGAACTATTCGACGAGCTTCAAGTCGCTGAAGGACGAGGTTTCGCCAGCGGAGTGGCAGGCGCGGGTCGATCTCGCCGCCTGCTACCGGCTGGTCGACACCTATGGCATGACCGACCTCATCTACAATCACATCACGCTGCGCATTCCCGGCACCGAGCACCTGCTGATCAATCTCTACGGCCTCCTCTACAAGGAGATCACCGCGTCGAGCCTCGTGAAGATCACGCTCGACGGCGAGATCGTGCAGAAGCAGGACACCGACTACGGGATCAACAAGTCCGGCTACGTGATCCACGGCTGCATCCACGCGGCGCGGCCGGACGTGGCGTGCGTGCTTCATACGCATACGCGCGCCGGCATGGCGGTCTCGGCGATGAAATGCGGCCTACTGCCGATGTCACAGACCGCGATCCGGTTCGTCGGTCATCTCGGTTATCACGACTACGAGGGGCCGGCGGTCGATCTCGCCGAGCGCGAGCGGCTCGTCCGCGATCTCGGCAAACATGATGCGATGGTGCTGCGCAACCACGGGATGCTCACCTGCGGGCCATCGGCCGGCGAAGCGTTCAACCTGATGTACCAGCTCGAGTTGTCGTGCCGCGCGCAGGTCGACGCGATGGCGGCGCGCACCGAACTGACGCTGCCAGGCGAGAACATCCTGGCGCACACCGCGCATCTCTATCAGCCGAACGCGCGGCGGCCCTACGGCGTGCTCGAATGGCCGGCGATGCTGCGACGCCTCGAGGCGGAAGGCCGGCACAGCGGGTATCCGCCGTATTGGAGTTGAGTGGGGGAGCGCGCATCCGCATAACGAGGTGTCATCCTGGGCCCAAGACCCAGGATGACACCACTATTTTTTCCGCAGCTCGTTTCTCTACAGTTCGGCTGACGAAGAGAGCCCGACTCAAGATGGCCACCAACAACCCCACAGCAAAGTCCGCAGATGCGTTGACGCCCTCCGAAGCCGCCACGGAACTCGCGCGGCTGGCGGGG
>CAMDMH010000089.1 GCA_945901835.1 Devosia equisanguinis
TGGCCGTCGGCGTCTGGAGCGACCTTTGCCCCGAGGCAAGCCGCCATCATCTGGGCGCCAAGGCAAATGCCGAGGTACGGCGCCTCCTCGCGCAGCGCCAACGCGACCAGTTCGATCTCACGTTTCACATAATCGTCGGCGTCGTTGGCGCTCATGGGGCCACCGAAGATCACCGTACCGGCGTGGCGCGCCATGGTATCGGGCAAGGGATCGCCGTAGCGAGGACGGCGGATGTCCAATGCGTGCCCGGCTTCGACGAGCAAGCGGCCGACATGCCCCGGCGTCGAATGCTCCTGATGCAGGATGACGAGCACCGGCTTTCGATCGGCGCGGCGCAATTCAGGAAGCTCCCCGCTGTCCATCATGCCTCTCGACTTCGCTTGGTTTACAACTTGCCATCGACGATGCGCCGGCCGAGCGACCAGCGGTGCACCTCCGATGGGCCATCGTAGATGCGGAAGCCGCGCACGTCACGGAAGATGCGCTCCACCACGGTATCCCGCGTCATGCCCATGCCGCCGAGGATCTGCAGCGAGCGGTCGGCCACCCGCATGATCGCTTCCGATGCTATGACTTTCGCCATCGAGCTTTCGGTGTTCCCCCGGCCGCCCTGATCTAGCACCCACGCGCAATGCTGGATGGCAAGGCGCGTGGAATGAATGTCGAGCGCGTTATCGGCCAGCATGAACGAAACGCCTTCGTGCTCGCCCAGCCGGCTGCCGAACGCCTTGCGGCGGCGCGCGTAATCCGTGGCGATGTCGTGGGCGCGCTTGGCCGATCCGAGCCAGCGCATGCAATGCGTGAGACGCGCGGGCGCGAGACGGACCTGCGCGTAGCGGAAGCCCTTGCCGACTTCGCCGAGTACGGCTTCGGGGCCCACGCGCAAATTGTCGATCACGATCTCGGCGTGGCCGCCCATGAAGGACGTATCCATCGTGGTAAGGCGGCGCACGATGCGGAAGGCGGGGTTCGGCAAATCGGCGAGGAACATCGTCGCGTCGCCGGGGCCATCGCCGGTGCGCCCCATGATGATGGCGAAGGCCGCGCCGTCGGCACCGGTCGTCAGCCACTTGCGGCCGGAGATGACGTAGCCGTCGCCATCGCGGGTAGCGCGGGTCGCCAGCATCGCGGGATCGGAGCCCGCGCCGTCGCCTGCTTCTGAAATGGGCTCGGTCATGGCGAAGCAAGAGCGCGTGCGCGCTTCGGCTAGGGGGCGCAGGAAGCGTTCCTTCTGTGCTGCGCCGGCGACCACCGAGAGCAGGTGAAGGTTGCCTTCGTCGGGCGCATGGATATGCAGCGCGACGGGGCCGAGGATCGAGTAGCCGGCGGCCTCGAACACGGCTGCCTTCGCGACGTGCGACAAGGCCAAGCCGCCGTACTCGCGGGGGGCATGCGGGGCGATGAGGCCCGCGGCGCGCGCTTTCGCGTTCAAGTCGCGGCGGAGGTCGTCGGTGGGGCCGTGATCGGACCAGCGCGGGTCGGATTCGAAGGGGATCACCTCGGCGCGGACGAAGGCGTCGACGCGCGCTGCGAGGTCGGCGATTTCCGGCGGAAGTGAGAAATCCATGACGAGGCTCGGTTGGGGGAAGTCCACGCCAAGTTACGATGGCGGGCAGGTGGAAGCTACAGCGGTTGCGAAACGCGCTCCATCGGGCGTAGCTTCCAGATGCTCAAGTACGAGAATAGCCTTAGGTGGCCCGCCTGAAGCGGGCCGTGACGACCGCTACAATAATTGCACTGGGGAAACGTCATGACGAAATCAGACAAGTCCGGCGTCGGGCGGCGCGAAGTTCTGGCGGCGGGAGCGGGCATGGTCGCGGCTGCGGGCGGACTGCCTTCGGGATCGGTGCAGGCGCAGGCGAAACCCGGTATCATCGACTTTCACAATCACTTCATCGGGTCGAAGTTCGAGATGACCGCCACCGGCACCTCGAGCGGCCCGGCCGGCGACCTCCTGCGCCGCAACATGACGGACGAGGGCGCGCTCGTCGGCTCGATCGGCGAGGCCGGGATCGAGGCGCGCGCAATCAACACGCCCACCGCTTTCCTCGAGGACAAGGACGGCAAGGTTGCGGCCGGAACGCACCAGAAGATCAACGACGCGATGGCCGATCTGCAAACGCGCCACAAGGGTAAGCTCTATGGCATGGCGACCGTGGATGCGTTCGGTGGCGAAGCATCCGCGAAGGAATTGCAACGCGCGGTGAAGCAGCTCGGACTTCGCGGCGTGTTCGTCGAGAGCGGCTCGCGCGGGATGCTGCTCGATGCCGACGAGGCGCGGCCGACATTGCAGGCGGCAGCCGAGCTCGGTGTGCCGGTGTTCGTCCATCCGGTGACCGATCCGCAGATGCACGAGCGGTTCAAGAAGCACGGCCGCAACGGCATTCGCCTCGCACGCGCGACGATCAATTCAGCGTCGCTGATCGCGATGCTCGAAGGCGGCGTGTTCGAGAAGGTGCCGAAACTCAACGTCGTCGTGACGACGCTGGCGATCGGCGGCGTGCTGATGGCCGGCGGGTTCGGCCCGGGCATGAACATTCGCGCCGACGCGCCAGCCGACAAGCGGCGGCACGTCTACATCGACACCATGGGTCTGCATCCCGCGCTCGTTTCCAGCGTCGTCGCTCTGCTCGGTGCGGATCACGTGCTGATGGGAACCGACTGGCCGATCGTTGTGGAGAAGGATGTGCCTGCGCGGCTGCAGAAGGCGATGGACGCGTGCGGGCTAGACGCTGCGAGCCAAGCGATGCTGGCGGGCGGGAATACGAAGCGGCTGATGGGGCTTTGAGGACGTCGGTTTATGCGGCGCGACTATTTCCATTGTCCGGCGACTGCGGCGCAATAGTGCGCCGGATCGCTGCCGGACGGAACTGCGAACCCGACCTACAAAGTTGCGCACTGCACCTACCCCTTCACCTTGAGGCCGGCGTCCTTGATGACTTTCTCCCAGCGGGCGGCGTCGGTCTTGATCTTGGCCGAGAATGCTGTCGCGTCGCCAGGGGTCAGCTCGAAGAAGTTCGGGGCCATGAAGCGCTTGTGGAAAGCGGGATCAGCAATGATGCGTTGGATCGTGCCGTTGAGCTTGTCGGCGATATCGCGTGGCATGCCGCCGGGCCCGAACAGGCCGAACCAGACGCTCGCCCGGTAGCCGGGGAGCGTTTCCTCGATCGCGGGCAGCTCCGGAATCTCGGGAAGCCGACGCTCGCTACCGATGCCGAGCAGCTTGACCTGTCCCGCACGCCAGGGCTCCACGACGAGGCCGGCGGCGACGAACAGCAGCGGAACATGACCGGCGATGACGTCGGCCAGCGCGGGGCCCGCGCCGCGGTATTGAACCGGATCGGCTTTCAATCCGCTCATCTGCTGCAGCATCACCATGCTGAGGTGAGGACCGGAGCCTGCACCGAGGCTCGCATACGTGAGCGGCTTCTCCTTCGACAACGCGACGAGGTCCGCCACTGTCTTCGCCTGTACCGAGGGGTGCATCACGAGCGCCTGCGAGATCGTGATCAGGCCGGTGACCGGCGTGAAATCCTTCTGGGGGTCGTAGGCGAGTTTTTCGTAGAGCGTCGGGTTGACGGTGAACGTGTGCTCGGCGGTCAGCAATAGCGAATAGCCATCCGGTGCGGTGCGGATGAATTGCGACGTCGCGACCTGCGTATTGGCGCCACCCTTGTTTTCGATAACGACGGGCTGGCCCCATTCCTCGTGCAGTTTCTGACCCACCGCGCGGCCGATGATGTCGGCAGCGCCGCCTGCCGCGAGTGCGATCGTCAGGTTGATCGGTTTCGACGGATATGTGGCCGGTTGCTGGGCGTGTGCGGTGAGCGGTGCACCGAAAAATGCGAACGAGGCCAAGATAGCACCCCACCCCCGTCCTCTCCCCATCGAGGGGAGGGGGGACGTGCGCGAAAGAGAGGATGATGCCTCAGAATGCGAGCTGCTCATTTCTGCACCCATTTCGAGTGAAGGTGGCGGGTGGAGTGAAGGCGTTGGGCCTATGCAGCCGGCGTGAAACCGTTGCTGGACCATACCGTACGAAGTTCGGGCGAGCGAAGGCTGGCGAGGAAGCGGCGCGCGGCGTCGGAATTGCTGCCGGGCTGGAGGCTGCCGGACTTCAGGAGGGCTGCGGCATAGGACGTCGCGTTGCCGAACGCCAACGGGATGGCGCCGGCCGATGTGACGCCCTTGGCCAACGGGAATTCGCTGACGAAGGTCGAGCCGATTTCGGCTTCGCCACTCGCCACGGCTCGCACGATGTCCTCTCCGTTCTTGCACAGGAAGGACTTTTTCTGCACGTCGGCTAGGATCCCCATGCGGTCCATGAAGGCGACGAGATAAATCCCCGAGGAGCCGCCGACCTTCGGGTCCGAATAGGCGACGGAACGCGCGCCAGCGAGTAGATCACGCAGTTTCTCCGGCGTCGAGATATCCGGCACCGCTGCACCTTCCCGCACACACATGCCGGTTTCGGTGCTGCCGATGTCTGCGCGCGTGCCGGCAACGAGGGTGCCCGCCTCCTCCATCTCGTGGATCGCGCCTGACGTGCCAACGACGATGTCGGCCATTTGGCCTTCAGCCAGCAGCTTCCTGACGCCTGCAATAGTGCGGAACGTGAATTCGATCGGCGTGCCGGTCGCGGCCGTAAAGCGCTGCCCGAGTTGCCGGATGACATATTCGACGGCACCGGCAGAGAGCACGACGATAGGCTTGGCTGCTTCAAGCATGAACGCTTCCTCGGATGGGTGCGGCCCGGTTGTAGCCGCTGCGTGTTGCGAGCAGTATAGGCTCGAAGTTTTCGAGCGTCACCACGACACGACGGAGTCCGAGCCGAATGCAACGCCGCAGCATCAACATCGACGAGTTCGCGCACGCAAGCCCGATCCCCAACGCCAGCCGCATCGGCAACATGATCGCTTCCGGCTTCATCCGCGGCACCGATCCTGCGACCGGCAAGTTGCCGCCGACGATCGAGGAGCAGTGTGCGCTGATGTTCTCTCACGTGAAGCGATGTGTCGAGAAAGGCGGTGCGCGAGTGGAGGACATCCTCAAGGTGACGATCTGGGTGGAGAAGATCGACCGCCGCCCGATCAACGCGGAGTGGGTGAAGTTCTTTCCTGATCCGAAGTCGATGCCCGCACGGCAGGTTTGCGTGATGGAGATGGAGCCCGGCGTGCTGATCCAATGCGATTTCCTGGCGGTGGTACAGGGGTGAATTGTCGACGTGTCAGCGCTTGGGGCTTCAGTGCTTGATACCGGCCGCTTTCAACGCCGCTTCGATGATCGAAATGTGAGCGCCTGATTGTTTGCTCGAGGTAAGTCCTGCGGCTTTGAACGCGGCCGCGATGACGTTGGCCGGGTCATTCGAGTAGTCCGGAACATCCGGTCGAAGTCCCGCCTCCGGTGTGCCGGCCGGCATCGTGGCTGCCGCACTATCGAGCGACACCTCGCCGAGTCCCCAGAACCGGGCGATTTGCTGCGTCGATGAGATGCTGGCGTCGATGAAGAAGGGGCCGGGCATTCCGAAAGCGGCGCTGCCTGCCGACGCATCCAGCGGTACGCCGTGCGCCATGCCGCCGATCGTGAACGACTCGATCAGTGTGTCGCCGTCTGCGCTGTTCCAGCGGCGCTGTATGTGCTGGCCGTGCCGCCCCTCGAACGAAGGCTCGAGAGAGAGGCCATGCACGTCGGCCCACTTCGAGGCGATTAGATCGGCGTTGCCGGGGCGCACAACCTGATCGGCTGCCCCATGCCAGATGCTGAGACGCGGCCAAGGCCCTGACGCAGGTGACGCCGAGCGAACGCGATCACCGAGGGATGAAGGGGTATGCTGCTGGTCGGTGAACATGGCGCTGAACGCGTCCTGCACCGAGGCGGCGGTGCCATAAGGGAGCCCCGCGATAATGGCACCTGCCGCAAACGTATCCGGATAGGCTGCCAGCATCACGTTGGCCATCGCGCCTCCAGCGGACAGTCCGGTGACGAATACGCGGCTACGATCTATGCCGTGCGCGGCGACGACGTGCTGGGTCATCTGGTGGATCGAGTACGCCTCGCCGACGTCACGGCGCACGTCTCCCGGCACGAACCACGAGAAGCAGCTTTTCGGATTGTTGGCAGCCTGTTGCTCTGGATAGAGCACCACGAAGCCCAAATGCTCGGCGAGCTTCGACCATCCGGTGCCGACCGCGTAGTCTGCGGCATTCTGCCCGCAACCATGCAGCGCTACGACCAGCGGCGGTTTGTCGGCCATCCGTGCAGGCACATACAGGTGCATGCGCAGGTTGCCCGGATTGGTGCCGAATGAACGCACCTCGTGCAGGCCCGACGGCACTTGCTGGCGAAGCACCTCTGCCGGCGGCGGCGCCGTCTTCGTGACCTGGCCGATGAGTTTCTCGAACTTGCCCTGCAAGTGCGCGAGGTTCTCGAAGTTCTTTCCGAAGCCGTTCATTCAACCCCCGAGTTCGCTGATTGCCGAATGTTGCAATGCAACAATAATGCTGCATTGCACAATCAAGGTCAAATGAGGGGGTTTCAAGTCGGTGGGGTGTGATGTCCTCAGACTACGGGGCACATGCCGCCGTCGACGTTGATAGCGGTGCCGGTGACGTAGCTGCCGGCGTCGGAGGCGAGAAAGAGGATCATGTTGGCGAACTCTTCGGCGGTGCCGACACGATTCATCGGAATGCGCTGCGCCATCTCGGCCAGATACTCCTCGAACGAGCGCTTCACCTTGCCGTCGGCCTGTTCCTTGGCGTAGCCGCGTACCCACTGATCGGTCTGGATCAGGCCGACGAGAACGGCGTTGCAAAGCACCTTGTAGGGCGCGCCTTCGTTGGAGATCACCTTCGTGAGCGCCATGCCGGCCGCGCGCGTGACGGACGTCGGCGCACTGCCGAAGCGCTGCCACTTCGCGCCAGAATTGAGCGTATTGATGATGCGGCCCCACTTTCGTTCCTTCATCTTGGGCAATGCTGCGCGCGAAAGACGGATCGCAGCGAACAGCTTCAGATCGAAATCGGCTTGCCAGATCTCGTCGGTAGCGGCCTCGAACGGGCCGTTCTGATGTGTGCCGGCGTTGTTGACGAGCACATCGACGCGGCCGAGCTCCTTTTCGGCGGTCGCGAAGATGCGAGCGCAGTCCTCGGCCTTGGCGACGTCGGCCGCGATGCCGACGACCTTGCCTTTGCCTTGCTTGCCCAGTGCGGCGCAGGCTTCATCCAACACATCGCGGCGGCGCGCGACGATAGCGACGCTGGCGCCGGCCTTCAGGAAGTTGGCGGCAGCCGCGTAGCCGATGCCCTTGCTGGCGCCGGTGATGAGCGCACAGCGCCCGTCCATTCGCATGTCGATCATGTCGCTTTCCTCAGTTTTCCAGGGCCGTGGCGTTTTGTTCAGCCGCGGTAGAGAGCACGTTGATGCCGTTGCCGCAATTGCTCCGCTAAGAAACACGGAAATGCTATTGCTTTGGCCAGCAATCGCCCGAGGGAGTTACCGAATGCCGCCACTGAAGCTGACTTTCGCCTGCTCGACGTATGACCGAATGGTGGCACTCAGGACCGGAGATGTGAAACCGGAAGGCATCGACCTCGGCTTCAAGGCGATCGAGAACCCGAGGACGATCTTCGACCGGATGGGCTGGAACGCGGAGTTCGATCTCTCGGAGTTCTCGTCTTCCGAGTACATCACGCGTATCGCGAAGGGGGACCGGACGTTCGTGGCGCTGCCGGTGTTTCCCAGCCGCGTGTTCCGGCACAGCTTCATGTTCGTGAACCGAACGCGGATCAGGACGCCTGGAGATCTCGAAGGAAAGCGCGTCGGCTTAGTGCTCTACACGCAGACGGCGTCGCTGTGGATTCGCGGGATGCTCGCTTCGGAGTATGGCGTCGATCATTCCAAGATCACATGGGTGCAGGGCTCGATGCGAGGCCCTGGCGCGCACGGCAATCCCAATCCGCCGAAGCTGCTCGTTCCGCCGCGTGTAGAGCAGAACACGTCGGACAAGTCGCTCGAACAGTTGCTCGATTCGGGCGAGATCGACGCCGTGGTCGGTACGCGCGTGCCCGCTTGCTACGGCCGGAACCCCGACATCGTCAGGCTGTTTCCGGATTTCCGGGCGGTAGAGCGCGACTACTACAAGCGCACTCGAATTCATCCGATCATGCACCTCGTCGCGATGCGGCGCGAGATCCACGAGGCCCATCCGTGGGCGGCAGCGAGCCTGTTCAATGCGTTCATGGAGGCGAAGCAGCGCTGCTACGACATGCTCAACATCGAGGTTGCACCTCGCTATATCCTACCGTGGCTGCAGGCCGATGTGGAGGAGATGTACGAGGTGTTCGGTCCCGATCCGTGGCCGTATGGCTTGGAGGCGAACCGGCCGACGCTGGAGGCGCTCGTGGCGTGTCTAGTGGACCAGCACTACATCGAGAAGCCGGTGGCGCTTTCCGAATTGTTCGTCGGCGAAACGGACTACAAGCCGAAGGCGGCGGCGGCGATTTGATCATTTCACGACGAGGCCGGCTTGCTTCGTCACGTCGCGCCACTGGGTCAGTTCGTGTGCTATGCGTTTGGAGAGATCGGCGGGGCCTTTGGCGGCGATGTCGTAGCCGAGCCTCTCGAGGCGCGCGACGGTGTCGGGCTTGCGTAGCACGTCGAGCGTAGATTTCGTCAGCGTCGCCAGCACCTCACGCGGCGTTGAGGCCGGGGCGAGCAAGCCGAAGAAGGTGTCGGCGACAAAGCCCTGATATCCCTGCTCGACCATGGTGGGCACTTCCGGCAGCTTCGACCAGCGCTTTTCGCTCGTCACCGCCAGAGCTTTCACGGTGCCGGCTTCGACCTGCGCCTGTACCGAGGGCACCGGCGTCGCGAGTACCTGGACCGCGCCGCTGAGCAGCGATTGCAGCGACGGTCCTGCGCCGGTGTGGGCGACGTGCGCCATTCTGATGCCGGAGCGGATCTTGAACAGCTCG
>CAMDMH010000090.1 GCA_945901835.1 Devosia equisanguinis
AAGGCGGGCCGATTGCCTCAGTTCGGCAATGCCACAGGAGCATCGCTAAGCGTGCGCAAGTAGACCAGCAGGTCGGCAAGGTCGGCGTTGTTCTTCACGCCGGCAAAGGCCATCTGATTGCCGGGAATGGCTTCGCGCGGATCGTTCAAATAGGCTGCCATCTTCTCAAAGGACCACGTCCCCTTGGCGCCCTTCAGAGCGGTCGAGTAACGCGGGAAGCCAGCATTCGAAGCGACCTCTCGCCCCATGATGCCGTAGAGGTTGGGGCCGACGAGTGCCTTGCCGTCTTTGTCTACAGTGTGGCAGGCGCGGCACGGCGCGAATGCTGCTCGGCCATTGTCGGCGCTGGCCGTCTTCAGCATTGGAGCGACATCTGAGAACTTGAACGCAACAAGAGCTGCCGCAGTCGTGGCGGCCTCGCCAGCCGTGACAGGCAGAACGTAGCCGGGCTTGGGCTTGTGGTCCGCGTCGCCATGGCCACCGCCGCTGATGATCTGGCTCAGCGTGCCGGCACCGAATGCGACCAGCAGTGCGGATAGTACCGCACCTGCGATCTTATTGAAAAACCAGCTGTCCATGCCCCCGATAACCTCCAGCGATGAGCCGACCGCTACATAGTTGCCGTTCAGCATTGCCGAACGGTACTGCCGCACAGCAGTTGCCGCGAAGGCGTAAGCCCGCAGCGAGCTGATTGACACCGAAGTCATCCCCTTGCCACTCTGTGCGGGCGTGTTCTAGTGGCTCGTGCCGAGACCAATTGTCACTTGGGGACGATGGCTGGTGGCTTATGCTGGCGAGACGAGGCCGGTCAAGGGCGTCGCCGTCTCAGCAAACCGGGAAATGCGAATGCCTCGCACCATCGTGCTCGTACCTGCCCGCCTGAAAGCCACGCGGCTGCCGGACAAGCCATTGGCCGATATTCACGGGGAGCCGATGATCGTGCACGTCTGGCGCCGGGCTATGGAGGCCGACGTCGGCCGTGTGGTGGTGGCGACCGACACGGAAGCAATCGCGGAGGTCGTGCAGAGAGCCGGAGGCGAGGCGGTGATGACCCGTGCGGATCATCCATCGGGCTCGGACCGGATCTTCGAGGCGCTTCGAAAAGTCGATCCGGATCGCAAGGCGGATCTGGTGGTCAACCTGCAAGGCGATCTGCCGACGCTCGATCCGCGGCTCGTGCGCGATTGTCTGGCGCCGCTCGCCAAGCGGGACGTCGACATCGCGACGCTGGCGGCGGAGATCAGGCTCGAACACGAGCGGACAGAGCCGAGCGTGGTCAAGGTCGTGGGGACGCCGACCTCGTCGCCGGGGACGTTGCGGGCGCTTTATTTCACCCGGTGCAGCGCACCGTTCGGGGAGGGGCCACTTTATCACCACATCGGGATCTACGCCTACCGGCGGTCGGCGCTGGAGCGGTTCGTGAAGCTGCCGCCGTCGCCGCTTGAAGTGCGCGAGAAACTGGAACAACTTCGGGCGCTGGAAGCGGGAATGCGGATCGATGTTCGGATCGTGGAGACGGTCCCGCTCGGCGTCGACACGCCGGCAGATCTCGAGCGGGCGCGCAAGCTGCTCGATCCGCGTTCGAAAGCTGCCGCCGCGGGGCGCGTCCGACAGTCGGGGGGCACAGGAAAAACAAGCATGCAAGTCAAGAAATCCGTCGCCAGAAAGAGTGCCGTCGGTGGCATTGCGGGGGCAGGGCGAAAGTCTTCGCCAAGCCGGCGTGCTCAACCCTCGAGAAAGAAGTCCCACACGTGACGAAATCAAAAAAGTCCGCGGCGCGCGCCGTGCCGCAACGCATTTCCTATCAGGGGGAGCCCGGCGCCAACTCGCATATGGCGGCCAAGGAGGCGCATCCCGACCTCGAGCCGATGCCGTGCGCGACCTTCGAGGACGCGCTGGCGGCGGTGAAGTCGGGCGAGGCGCGCTACGGCATGATCCCGATCGAGAACTCGGTCGCGGGGCGGGTGGCGGATATCCACCACCTGCTGCCTAACGCCGGGCTGTTCGTCGTCGGGGAGCATTTCCTGCGCGTGCGGTTCCATTTGATGGCGATCAAGGGGGCGCGGCTCGAGGGCGTCACGGACGTCTACAGTCACGTTCACGCGCTGGGACAGTGCCGCAAGATCATCCGCAAACACGCGCTCAAGGCGCACGTCACCGGCGATACGGCGGGCGCTGCCCGGGAGGTTTCGGAGTGGAAAAACGCAAGCCGTGCCGCCTTGGCGCCACCGCTTGCCGCGGACATCTACGGGCTCGATATCCTTGCCAAGGACGTGGAGGACGAGGCGCACAACACGACGCGGTTCGTGATCCTGGCGGCGGAGCCGGAGGATGCCGATCACGACACCGGCGACTTCGTGACGAGCTTCATCTTCCGTGTTCGCAACGTGCCGGCCGCGCTTTACAAAGCGATGGGTGGCTTTGCGACCAACGGCGTAAACATGACCAAGCTCGAGTCCTATCAGCCCGAGGGCAGTTTCTCGGCGAGCATGTTCTACGCCGATATCGAAGGCCATCCGTCGGATCGGCGTGTGCAACTCGCGATGGAGGAGCTGGGCTTCTTCTCGACCGAGTTGAAGGTGCTGGGCACCTACAAGGCAAGCCCCTTTCGGCGGCAGATTTCGGAGAAGTGAGGGAGCAGGCTTCAGGCAACGAAAATCAGGCGCGGGAGGAATAATGGCAGAGTTGGGCAAGGTGCGTCGCGTCGTGACGACGGTCGATGCGAGCGGCAAGGCGGTCGTACTGTTCGACGGGCAGAACCCGAACTGTACCGTGCGGCCCGCGCGCAAGAACGTGATGAACCTGCTGTGGGCGACGGACGGCGCGCCGGCGGATATCACGGGACCTGTGGATCGCGGTGCGGTCGAGATCGGTACGCAGCCGCCGCCGAACGGCACGGCGTTCCGCATCATCGATTATCCGCCCACGACATCCGAGGAAGAAGCGAAACTCGACGTAGCTCAGCGGCAGCACGAGATCGGCAAGGACGCGCCCAAGCGTGGGCTGCCGCCGCGTCATCCGTTCATGCATCGCACGCGTTCGCTCGATTATGCGCTGATCCTGTCGGGCGAGATCACGATGCTGCTCGACGACAGCGAGGTGCATCTGAAAGCAGGTGACGTGCTGATCCAGCAGGGCACCAATCATGCCTGGATCAACCGCGGGAAAGAGCCTTGTCGGATCGCGTTCGTGCTGGTCGATTCGGGGGAGCCTTGAGGACGGGAGTGGGGGGTAGGGAGTAGGTTTGTCGGGGGCAGACCCGGTGGGTCTGCCCCCATGGCGTGTGAGCAGTTCACTGAAATGGAGACTTCGATGTCGCGACTGCCGCCAGTCGATCCTGCAACGCTCAGTCCGGAGAAGAGGGCGGCATACGAGGAGATCCTGCGGGTGCGCGGTCAGGTGCGCGGCCCGTTCGCGATCTGGCTGACGAGCCCCGAGTTGTGCGAGCGAGCGCTGGCGCTGCAGGATTGGTTCCCCAAGCGTGGCAAACTCGACCGGCGATTGCTCGAGCTGATGATCCTCGTCCTGGCGCGGGCATCGACGGCGCAGTTCGCGTGGTTCGTGCACGAGCCGCACGCGGTTCGGCTGGGGGTGTCGCAGGCGGTCGTCGAGGCCATTCGGGAGCGGCGTACGCCCGACTTCGAGAAGGAGGACGAGCGGCTCGTCTACGACATCACGCGGGAGCTGGATGCGACGCGGACCCTGTCCCAGGCGACGTACGACCGCGGCGTCGCCATGCTCGGCGCGGAGGCGATGGTCGAACTCGTTTCGGCTGTGGGGTTCTATGTGATGGTGGCGATGACGCTGAATACGTTCCAGGCGCCGGTGCCCGGGGGCAAGTTGCCGTTGCCCTGACGCTTGGAGGGGCGCGCGAGCCGGAGTGATCCATTTCGCAGCAGAGGCCGTTATTTTGGGGTACACCGCCACTAGATGCCGCCGAAGGATACGGCTACCCCGATGACACAGCCGCTCGACATCGCCGTTATCGGCTCTGGCATCTCGGGGTTGAGCGCGGCATGGCTGCTGTCGCAGATCCATAACGTCACATTGATCGAGCGGGACAACCGGCTCGGTGGCCACAGCAATACGGTCGTGGCACCGGGGGGGCTGGGAAACTCGGGCGGCGGCGTTCCGATCGATACCGGGTTCATCGTCTACAATCCGGAAACCTACCCCAATCTCGTGCGCTTGTTCGAGCACCTGGACGTGCCGGTTGCGCCGACGACGATGGGGTTTGCGGTTTCGCTGGACGGCGGGGCTTACGAGTACGCCGGTACTACAATGCTCGGTCTGTTCGGGCAGCCGTCGAATGCGCTGCGCCCCTCACACTACAAGATGATCGCGGAGATCCTGCGGTTCTTCCGCGAGGCCCCGCAGGTGTTGGAGGAGCCGGCGTCGCGGCAACTCACGCTCGGCGCGTATCTCGAGGCGCAGTCGTATTCGGCGGGCTTCATCCATCGGCACATCCTGCCCATGGCGGCTGCGATCTGGTCGACGCCGTCGGCTCGTGTGCTCGATTTTCCTGCGGCCAGCTTCGTGCGGTTCTATGCGAGCCACGGGCTGCTGCGGGTGAGCAACCGGCCGGAATGGCGGACGGTCGCTGGCGGCAGCCGGGAGTACGTCAGCCGACTTGCAAAAGCGTTCCGCGGACGTATCGAGACCGGGGCGGCCGTCGTCAAAGTGCGGCGCGGCGCCGATGGCGCATGGATCAAGACGGCGGCGGACGTTGCCGAGCGGCGCTTCGATGCCTGCGTGTTCGCTTGCCATGCAGACGAGACGCTCGGGCTTCTGACCGATGCCGATGCTCACGAGAGGGCTTTGCTGGGCGCGTTCCAGTACACGTCCAATCGCGCAGTTCTCCATACCGACGCTACGCTGATGCCGAAGCGCCGGCGGGTCTGGTCTAGCTGGAACTACATCGGCACCAAGACGACGCGCGGGCACGACGAATTGTCGGTGACCTATTGGATGAATGCGTTGCAGCCGCTCGCTACGTCGCGCGATTACTTCGTTACGCTCAATCCGAACAGGCCGCTCGCTCCGGGGACGTTCATCGACGGGTTCGACTATCGCCATCCGCAGTTCGATCAGGCGTCTCTGGACGCGCAGCGGCGGTTGTGGAGCCTGCAGGGGCGGCGTCGAAGCTGGTACTGCGGCAGCTATTTCGGCTACGGGTTCCACGAGGATGGACTGCAGTCCGGGCTGGCGGCGGCGGAGTTGCTGGGCGGTGTGCGACGGCCGTGGCAGGTCCGGGAGGAGTCGGGCAGACTTCACATGGACGGTGCGCATAGCAGAGGTGATCCCTCGTCGGATCTCGAGAGGGTTGCATGAGCGGCGCTGCATCCTGCCTCTATGTCGGGAAGGTCGTGCATCAGCGTGTAATCCCGCGCCGGCATCGCTTGTCCTACAACGTGTTCTCGATGTGCCTCGATGTCGACGAGATCGACAACGTCGTGCGCGATGTGGCCGGGTTCTCCCGAAATCGGTTCAACTGGGCGAGTTTTCACGATCGCGACCATGGCGCCGGCGACGGGACCTCGGTCAGCGAGCATATCCGCGGCGTGCTCGAGGCGGCAGGGCTCGCGCGGTTCGGCGAACGGGTTCAGATCCTTTGCTACCCGCGGGTCCTCGGATACGTTTTCAATCCGCTGAGCGTTTATTTCTGTGCGGCCGAGCACGAACCGCCTGGCGTCATCGTGTACGAGGTCAACAACACGTTCGGCGAGCGCAAGAGCTATGTGATCCCGGTCGAGAACGATCGCGGCACTGTCGTGCGGCAGTCGTGTGCGAAGGAAATGTACGTGTCGCCGTTCACCAAGGCCGAGGGCCGCTATACCTTCTCGATCAGGCCGCCGGGTGGTGCCGGGGACGATGTTCTGGTCGCAATCACGTTGCGCGACGAGCATGGCGCGGTGCTCAACGCGCGGTTCCAAGGGCAGCGTGCGCCGTTGACGAGCCAAGGGCTTCTCTTGGCCCTGTTGGGCCATCCGGTGATGACGCTGAAGGTGATGGGGGGCATTCATCTGGAAGCCGCGCGGTTGTGGATGAAGGGTGTACCGCTCGTGCCGCGCCATGTATCGCCGAATTACTCGTTCACGGTCGTCGGATCGGGCGGCGCTGAGACCATGGTGCCGAAGCTCCATGCGTAACCGGCGTCTCACTTCGAGCCCGTCCAGGGTGTCCGCGCAGGAGAGTTCCGTGGCCGACCGGGAGGCCGGTAGGTCCTGGCGCGACCGGGCGTTCCTCGCCATCGTGCGGCGTCTGGCGGGGCGATTGCACTGCGGGCGCATTTGCATCACAGCGCCCGGCGGCACGACGGCGAGCCTCAGCGGGCGGCTTCCAGGTCTCGAGGTCCGCGTCGGATTTTCGAGCTACGGTGCTCTCTTCAAGGCGCTGTGGCGGGGCAAGCTGGGTTTTGCCGAGGCCTACATGGAAGGCACGGTGGAGGTATGCGACCTGCATACCTTCTTTCGATTCGTGCTCGACAACGAGGTGATGTTCAGCGGCGCTGGAAAACTTCTGGCGCGTGCCAGCCGGGGGGATCGCAGCTTTCATCGCTGGCGCGAGAACACGCGGAGCGGCAGCCGGCGCAACATAGCGGCGCACTATGATCTCGGCAACGACTTCTACCGGCTGTGGCTCGACGAGGGGATGACCTATTCGAGTGGCATTCATGCGACAGCTGCGACATCGCTGGATGACGCGCAGGTGGCCAAGATCGAGCGGATCATCGAAGCGTTGGAGTTCCGGGGCAGCGATCGGCTGCTGGAGATAGGTTGCGGGTGGGGCAGTTTCATCGAAGCCGCGGCACGGCGCGGGGTGAACTCTACCGGCATCACGATCTCGTCGGAGCAATTCGACTGGGCGCGTGCGCGGATCGAGCGCGAGGGGCTCGAAGGAAACACCGACATCCGGTTCGTCGACTATCGCGACGTCACGGGGGCGTTCGATCGGATCGCGTCGATCGAGATGATCGAGGCGGTCGGCGAGGCCCATTGGCCCGAGTACTTCCGGGTGGTGGCGGAGCGGTTGGCGCCGGGCGGCGTCGGGGTGATCCAGGCGATCACAATTCCGGAGCGCTTCTACGCGGAATATCGCCGTACGCCCGATTTCATCCAGCGCTACATATTTCCCGGCGGCATGCTGCCGACGATCGCGGCCATGCATGACCACGCCGAGGCGAACGGCCTCTCGTTCGAGGTGGTGGAGCGGTTCGGGCCGAGCTATGCGCTCACGTTGCATGCGTGGCGGGAGCGTTTCGATGCCGCGTGGCCGCAGATCCGGCAGCTCGGTTACGATGAACGCTTCCGGCGGATGTGGGATTATTACTTCGCCTACTGCGCCGCCGGGTTCGAGCGGGGTGTGGTCGACGTCGGGCTCTACCGGGTGCGCAAGCCGGGTTAGCTATTTTCGCCATGCAAGGCTGCGTGGAGCGGCAGAGCGTCTGCGGAAGGTCGGGCTCAACGAATGCTTGCGCTCCGGCCGATCCTCGCGGATGACGTTCGCATGTCCACATCCGGCGCGGTCAGCGTCAAACAATCGACCTTGATCGCTTTTGCGGCGGCCTTCACCGGGCTGATGCCGATGGCGACCGACATCTATCTCATCGTGATGCCGGCGATCTCGCGGGACTTCGGCGCGACGCTGGCGGCGACGCACACGAGCATGGCGGCATTCGCGCTGGGCTTCGGCGTCGCGCATCTGTTCGTCGGCGTGCTCGCGGACCGCTACGGGCGGCGGCCGGTGGCGATCTGCGGCGCGCTCGCATTTCTGTTGGCGACGCTGGCCGTGGTGATGTCGCGGAGCCTCGAAGTGTTGACCGTATGCCGGTTCGTGCAAGGGCTGGTGATCGCGGTCTGCCCCATTCTCGGGCGGGCGATCGTGCGGGACGTGGTTCCCGCTGACAAGGCGGCGCGGGTCTATTCACTGGTCAATGCGCTGGCGGCAGTGTCGCCTCTGACTGCGCCGTTCCTCGGCGCCCTGGCTGCTGCTTGGGGTGGCTGGCGCATGGCGATGGGGCTGCTCTTCATCTACGGGTTCCTGCTCCTGGCGGCGGTGGTGCTGCGTTTGCCGGAAACGCGGCCGCCGACGATCGGGGGCGGGCCGACGCCGTTCGCTGCTGCGCGCGAGGTGTTGACGCATCCGCGGTTCATCTACGGCGGTGTGATCACGATGCTGCTCTACAGCGCGCTGTTCACGTGGATCTCGACGTCGCCTTTCCTGATGATCGACGTGCTCGGGTTTTCGACGACGGGCGCCGCCGTGGTGCTGGGACTAGGCTCACTCGGCTACATGGGCGGGTCGCTGATTTCAGCGCGCTTGGCGGGGCGGATAACGCCCGAGCGACTCGTATCGATCGGAGCGCCACTGATGCTGGCCGGCGCGATCGGTGGCTACATCGCGCTGTCGCGAACTCATCCCGGGCCGGTCGTCACGCTCATCATGATACTGCCGTTCTATCTCGGCCTCGGCTTCACACACGCAAATGCGCTGCAGATCGTGATGCGGCCGTTTCCGCACATGGCGGGTCAGGCGTCGGCGTGGCTCGGCCTGCTGCAGCAGTTGGGGGGCGTGGTGGTGTCGGTGCTGGCTGTGAAGGCTGGCGCGGGCTTTACTGCTGTCGGTGTGATGATCGGGTGCTGTGCGGCGCTCTGGGTGGCGAGTTTCGTGCTGCCGCGCGTGCTCGGCGATCCGTTCAAGTCACATTGAGCCTATCGGTTCATCACCTCGTTCACGTTCCCGCGAGATATGGGGTCCTCGACGGACTGAGTGGGTGCGTTCAGGGCTGCTGAGTGGTCGGAGGGCTGCTTGATCCTGATGGCAGAGCGATACGCCGACGGGGCGGGCGGCGGTCAAGGACGCGCACTTGCGCGCCCCTCGGGGGCTTGTCCTTGTGGG
>CAMDMH010000091.1 GCA_945901835.1 Devosia equisanguinis
ACTTCGACGGCGACGAACTCGTCGATTGGGTCACCGAAGGCGGCCTGCCGAAAGATCCAGCGCGCTACGGCGCGACGCGCAAGGCGCTGAGCGTGGCGGCCTCACTCGAGGAAGAGGAACGCCTGAAAAGCCGCGTCAACTACGGCGGCGAAGGATACGCCGGCCCTCAGAACGCGGCCGGCGCCGGCACACAGCGCTTCCACCAACACTTCGGCCTCGTCGTCGCCTCCTGCACCGGCGGCGACCTTCGACCGACCGCCAAGGGCGTCCACGTCTACGCCGACGCGGAGCGCCGCTTCGAGGCTCTCGCCACGCCGCAGATCTACCGCGACGAAGTCATCGACGAACTCTACGACGCCATCGTCCATGGCGCGCTCGTCATTCACAGCGGCGAATGGGGCTTGGCGACGATGGAAGTCTGCCTCGCGATGCTGGCCTCCCATACCGAAAGCCGTGAAATGTCCCTGAAGCACCAGATCGCACTCGAAGGGACATCAGCATGAGCCCCAAGCCGAAGCACGTCGGCGGCGCGCTTGAGCCCACCGAACCGATCGAAGCTGCCGACGAAGGCACTCGTGCCATTCTCCGTCACTGGCGCGAGGCCGTACCCGATGACCGCCTAGCCCACTTGGTGAAAGATGCGATGCGCGGCCTGATGCGCGCCTTGCAGATGCGCCAGGCGATGCATTCCGTCTCGTTCGGCCACTGGTCGTTCCTGCGCATCCTCTGGGAAGCCGACGGCCTCACCCAGCGCGAACTCTCCGAACGCGCCGGCCTGCAGGAACCCACGACCTACGCCGCGCTGAAAGCGATGGAGAAGCTCGGCCTCGTCACGCGCAAACAACTCCCCGACAGCCGAAAGAAAGTCTATGTCTTCCTCACGCCGAAAGGCCGCGCACTACGTCCAAAGCTCGTGCCGCTCGCCGAGGAAGTGAACAAGGTCGCCCTCGCCGGCATCTCGCAGGAGGACATCGCCATCACCCGCCGCACGCTCCTCGTCATGATCGAAAACCTTGCCCGCGACGAAGCCGATCAGACCCGCATGGATCATCGCATTCCCTCGACGCGTGAGCTGGCGCGTTTGGTTGCGGAAGCGGAAGAAACGCCTGCCGCCGGCAAATAGTCACACGCCCAAACACCCCTTCTCCGGAACAGGACGAGATGCACGACATGGAATTCGACCACGAGCACGGCGGGCTCACCGACGAGGAAAAGGCCGAGATCGCGCGCTATATATGGGCGCAGGAGACGGTCGAGCTGAAAACCGTCGGCATCGACATCGGCTCCTCGACCTCGCACCTCCTGTTCGCCAAGGTCGTTCTGCAACGTCAGACGCAAGGCTTGTCGAGCCGCTTCGTCGTCATCGACCGCCAGGTGATCTGGCGCTCCGACGTGATGCTCACGCCCTTCCTCCGCGACGACACCATCGACGCAGCCGCCCTCGGCCGCTTCATCGCCGGCGCCTACACCAAGGCGGGCCTCGCGAAGTCGGACGTCGACAGCGGCGCCGTGATCCTCACCGGCGAGGCGATCAAGCGCCGGAACGCCCGCGCAATCGACGAGTTGTTCGCCGAGGAAGCCGGCAAGTTCGTCTGCGCCACCGCCGGCCACAAGCTCGAATGCCTTCTGGCAGCCCACGGCTCCGGCGCAGTCCAGCTCTCCAAGGACCGCGATGCATGCGTCCTCCACGTCGACATCGGCGGCGGCACGACCAAGCTCGCGCTGATCGACAAGGGCATCGTGCTCGGCGTCGCCGCCTTCGCCGTCGGTGGCCGCTGCATCGCGACGGACGCGAGCGGCAGCTACACCCGCGTGGACGATTCAGCCGTCGCCGTCGCCAGCGAACTCGACATCGAAACCACGCCCGGCAACCTGGCAAAACCCGACGTCCGCCAGAAGATCGCCGCACGTCTCGCCAGGATCGCCGCCGACTACATCCTCGACGCCCCCCGCGATCCCCTGGGCGCAAGCTTCCTCCTCACCGAGCCCCTCGCCCGCCCGGTTCAACCGGCGTTGCTCACCTTCTCCGGCGGCGTTTCGGAGTACATCTTCGGTCGCGAGACCAGCGAATTCGGCGACATCGCGCGCCCTCTGGCGAACGAGTTGACGAAGCTCCTGACCGAACGCAAAGCGCCGACCTCCGTCGATCCCGGACAAGGCATCCGCGCAACCGTGATCGGCGCGTCGCAGTTCACGGTGCAGGTGAGCGGCAAGACCGTCTTTCTGCCATCCCCCGAAATACTTCCTGTCCACAACGTCCCCGTGGTGCAGGTCGCCCTAGATCTCCCCGAGGTAATCGACGTCGAAGCGACAGCCACCAAGCTCCGCGCCGGCATGTCCAAGATGGACCTCGATCCATCCGCCCGCCTCGCCTTCGGCTTCACCTGGGAAGGCGATCCGGAATTCTCGCGCCTCGATGCAATGGGTCGCGCCATCCTCGCAGCACTCGGCGACGGCGCCACCTCGGACAACCTCCTGCTGCTCATGATCGACGGCGACGTCGGCAAAACGCTCGGCCGCCTCCTGCAGTACGAACTCGACCTGAAGCGCCCGCTGATCTCGATCGACGGCGTTCAATTGAAGGAACTCGATTTCGTCGATATCGGCGAACTCCTGACACCTCCCGGCGTCGTCCCCGTCGTCATCAAGTCACTGCTTTTCAGCTGACGCCGATCTGCTAAAACAGCGTTTCATTCACTCGTAGGCTGGGTCAAGGCCGCACTCTTATGCGGCCGCGACCCAGCATATCGAAACTGTCCTAGACTTGCTGGGTCGCGCTTCGCTTGACCCAGCCTACGGCACATCAAGAGGGAGACCCATCCATGTCAGCAAACCCCACCGCCCGCTATGGCTTGGACCCCTATATCGACTGGATCGCCAAGGAAGGCCTGCTCGTCGTCGAGGACTACGGCATCGACCTGTTCAAGGTCGAGACCAAGCACTGGGCCCGCGTCGACGCCAAGGCCGCCGCCGTGCATCTCAAGGGCCGCGGCGACTTCGCCAACATGTTTCTCTTCGAACTGGCGCCGGGCAAATCGACCTCGCCGCAGCGCCACCTCTACGAAGAGGTGATCTACGTTCTCGAAGGCACTGGCTCGACGCAGATCGAATTGGCCGACGGAACCAAGCGCGGCTTCGAGTGGGGCCCCAAGAGCCTGTTCGCGATCCCACTCAACGCCAAGCACCGCCACTTCAACGGCTCGGGCCGCGAACGCGCCCTGATGGTCTCCACGACCGACCTGCCGATGGCGATGAACCTGTTCCATAACGAACGCTTCATCTTCGACAACCCGTTCGATTTCGAGGACCGCACCGGCAAGGAATCCTACTACTCCGGCGAAGGCGATCTCATCACCGTGAAGCCCGGCAACCACATGTGGGAGACGAACTTCGTCCCCGACCTCTCGGCCATCGAGTTGAAAACGTGGGGCGACCGCGGCGCCGGCGGCACCAACATCATGTTCGTGCTGGCCGACGGCTCGATGCACGCGCACATTTCCGAAATGCCGGTCGGCACCTACAAGAAGGGCCATCGTCACGGCCCAAGCTTCCATGTCATGTGCGTGCAGGGCCAGGGCTTCTCGCTGCTATGGTATGACAACCAGCAGGACTTCCTGCGCATCGACTGGGGCCACGGCGTCGTCTTCCCGCCGGCCGATCGCCAGTTCCACCAGCACTTCAACACCGGCCCCACGCCTGCGCGTTATCTCGCGACGGCCGTCGGCGGCCTGCGCTACCCGATGATGGAAGCGCAGCGCCGCTCGCTCATCGGCATGAAGCCGGGCGAGAAGGGCGCAGTCTCGACCAGCATCAAGGAAGGCGGCGACCAGATCGAATACGAGGATCAGGATCCCCGCATCCACCGCATGTGGCTCGCCGCCATGAAGAAGAACGGCGCCCCCCCGAAAATGGACAAGTGGGTGCCGACCCCGCAGGACTGGGCTGCCGAGTAACGCACTGTCCCTGCCCTAGGGTGCGGTAAGCAAAGCGCACCGCACCGAATTTTTCAAAGCCGGTGCGGTACGCGCGATGCGTGCCGCACCTACTTCCCAACCGCCTTCTGATAATAACTCGTATCGATGTACCGCGCCGCCTCGCCCACTTTTGAACCCGCCTGCTTCCTGAGCGCCAGTACCGTGTCGATCCCCTTGAGATTGAGCGCGCCTCTGCGGTTCATGCCGCCCGGTGACAACAGCCCGTCGTAGATGATCCCGGCCGTCGCCTCGTCGAGCCCCTTCACGCGAGCGCGCAGCACCTCGACCGCGCCTTTGCGGTTCGCGACCAGCCACTCCGTCGCCGCCACCGTCGCCCGGACATAGCCCAGCACCGTCGCCTCGTTCGCGACAGCCCAACTCCGGCGCACCGCATACGCGCTACCCTGATAAGCCCCGATCTCGACCGCCGCATCGCCGAGAATCCGAAATCCAGCAGCCTTCATGAGTTGATCGTCCGGTGACGAAATCGCAGCGATCACAGCCGTGCCGTCCTTGAGCGCCTTCACCCGCGCGCCCGTGCCGCCGACCTGCAGGATCTGATAGTCCTTGTCCTGCACCATGTCGGTCTTGCGGCGGATGATCTCGTACATCATCGTCGCGTAGCCCGACTTCGGACTGTCGACCGCCAGCGCCTTGCCTTTGATGTCGGCATACGAGTTGATCTCCGGCCGCACGACCACGCTGTTGAAGCCGCTGTGTGCGCCCATGATCGCAACGATATCGAACCCCGGTAAATTGTCCCGTCCTTCGCCTTCGGTGTAGGCGACGATGTTGTCGAACGACGTCGTTGCAAACTGATATTTGCCCGCCATCATGTCCGCGATCTGCTCGCGCGAGCCGGGCGTGACATCCAGCGTCACCTTGAGGTTCTCCTTCTCGAAGAACCCCTTCTCCATCGCGATCCACGTGACGAGGTTATTGGCCCCGCCGAATCCGATCATCCGAACGTCGACCTGCGCCATTGCGGTCGTGGTCGCGGCGAACAATGCGACGAGTCCAACACCGAACCCGGCCCAGCCGCGTGCGAATACTCTCATCGTTTCCCCCATGTTGTGTCCGCGCAATGGAAGACGAAAACGTCGCCGCTTCGTGTGCGCCTGCGTCCCATATGGACCAGTCTGTCAGAACTTCGTCATGTAGACGCGCGGCACGTAGGGGTTGCGCGGCTCGGCGATGTCCCCGGACACGCCCCCGGAAACAGACAGCTCGCCGCCGAGCCAGTCGTAGCGCGCAAAACCGCCGAGCCGGCGGTTGTCGCTCGCCTCGTTGCCGAATTGCCCGCCCTCGATCCCGAGCGACACGCCGTTGACCACACGATAGCCCACCCGCAGGCGGCTGTTGTAGCTCGCATGTGCGGTGGCATAAGCGAGATCGACCTGAGCCCAAGCCGACGGGGTGATGTTGAGCCAGCCTTCGAGTACGCCCTTGGCGCCCTTCGCGCTCGCAGCGACTGGATTGTTCGGGTCGACTTCAGAGAGAAAGTGCCCGTCGAAGGTCGCGCCGGCAAAAGCCTTGAGCGTGAGCGCACCCAACCCCATCTGATATCCAGCAAGAAGATCCGCGAACGTCGCCGTGCCGTAAATCGTCTCGGTGCGCCCGTCGAGCCAGCCGCGATAGCGATATTCTCCGTAACCGCCGGATGCCCGCAACCGCACACCGTCTTCGGCGAGTTTGCCGAACGGAGACCAGTTCACACCACTATAGGTAGACCACGAATGCCGGATGGCGTCGGCGCCAGACCACCACTCGATCGCGCCCGATACGAATGGCGTCGGCAATCCGCCGTCTGCAGCGCGCACGACATGAGAGGTCGCAATGCTCGATGAAAAAATGAAAACAACAGAGCAACACGCAGCGATGCGTCGAAAAAATGCAGCACACTGGCTGGATCGACTGAACACGACGCAACTCACGAACGCAGAACCGAACGAAATCGAAATACTCGCGATGGGCACGTAATGATGAGGCTGCCGTCACCGCAGAGTCTACAAAGCCAAGGTTGCGCTGGCCGGCGTGCCGAGGTTGCAGTCCACCGACCTGCCGCGCATATCCCCCCGATCATGCTTCTCGATTGACCGGTCGCACCACATGCAGGCATTCGAATCCTGGCTCTATCCGACGCCCGAAGGCCTCTACTGCGAGCCCGGCCGCTTCTTCATCGACCCGAGCCGCCCCGTCGACCGCGCCGTCGTCACGCACGGCCATTCCGACCACGCACGCACCGGCCACGACCAGGTGATGGCTACACGCGAAACGCTCGCTGTCATGCGCCTCAGAATGGGAGCATCGGGCGCGGGACGATCACCGCATCCGCTCGAACTGGGCGAGCCGCTCACCATCGGCGATGTCAGCGTCACCTTGCATCCCGCCGGACACATTCTCGGCAGCGCCCAGGTGCTGATCGAGTACAAAGGCGCGCGCGCCGTCGTAACCGGCGACTACAAGCGCCGCCGCGATCCGACCGCCGCCCCGTTCGAACTCGTGCGATGCGATCTTCTCGTCACCGAAGCGACGTTCGCCCTGCCGGTGTTTCGCCATGAACCAGACGCGCGCGAGATCGGACGGCTTCTCGCCTCGCTCGCCGCTTTTCCCGAGCGCGCGCATCTCCTCGGCGCCTATAGCCTCGGCAAGGCCCAGCGCCTCATCGCTCTGCTGCGCGAGGCGGGTTGGGATCGCACCATCTACCTCCATGGCGCGATGCTCGGCATGTGTGCCCTTTACCGCGACCTCGGCATTGAACTCGGTCCGCTCGAACCCTTCGCCGAAACGAACCGCGAAAGCCTCGCCGGCGAAATCGTTCTGGCGCCCCCATCGGCACTGGCCGACCGCTGGTCGCGCCGCATTCCCGATCCGGTGACGGCGTTCGCCTCGGGCTGGATGCGCGTGAAGGCCCGCGCCCGCCAGCGCGGCGTGGAGCTGCCGCTCGTCATTTCGGATCACGTCGATTGGCCCGAGCTGATCGCGACGATCGAGGATACCGGCGCGGAAGAGATCTGGGTGACCCACGGCCGCGAGGAAGCCCTCGTCCGCGCCGCCACGCTGATGGGGCGCCGCGCCCGCGCCCTCGCCCTTCTCGGCCGGGAGGACGAAGCCGAATGATCCCCTTCGCCGAACTCCTCGACCGCCTCGCCTACACGCCGGCGCGCAACGCCAAGCTCAAGTTGCTCGCCGGCTACTTCGCCGCGACGCCCGATCCCGATCGCGGCTGGGCGCTCGCGGCCTTGACCGACGGCCTGCCTTTCTCGTTTCCCGTGCGCCGCATACTCGCCGAGCTGATCGAGCCGCGCATCGATCCAGAACTCTATCGCCTCTCCCGCGACTACGTCGGAGACACCGCCGAGACGGTCGCCCTACTCTGGCCCGAGCCTGACCCGGCCTCGCAAGCGCCGACACCTCCCCGCCTCGCCGATATCGTCGCCGAACTCGGCCTCATCGATCGCAACAGCCTCGGCGCGCGCTTGGCGTCCTGGCTCGACGCACTCGATCCCAACGGCCGATGGGCGCTCATCAAACTGCTCACCGGCGCCCCGCGCGTCGGCGTTTCCGCAAGGCTCGCCAAGACGGCGCTCGCAGAATGGTCGAGCCGCCAAGGGACAGGAGCGACCATCGACGACATAGACGAAGTCTGGCACGGCCTGTCGCCGCCCTACCTCCCGCTGTTCGACTGGCTGTCGGGAAAATCCCCCCGGCCCGACATCTCAGGCGCGCCGGTGTTCCGGCCAGTCATGCTTTCACATGCATTGGAGGAGGAAGACCTCGTAGCCCTCGACGTCGGCCAGTTCGCCGTCGAATGGAAATGGGACGGCATCCGCGTCCAGGTCGCGAGCGGCCGGGGCGCGACACGGCTCTATTCACGCACCGGCAAGGACATCGGCCAGGCTTTCCCCGACATCGTCGAAGGCTGGAATGCAGAAGGCGTGTTCGACGGCGAATTGCTGGTCGTGCGCCAGGGCGAGGTCGCCCCCTTCTCCGATCTACAGAAGCGGCTCAATCGCAAGGCCGTCACCGCTCGCATGCTCGCCGACCTGCCCGGGCATATCCGCATCTACGACGCTCTCATGATCGGCGAGGAGGATCTGCGCCAACTATCGTTCGACGAACGCCGCACAAGACTCGAAAGCTGGCACGCAGCAGCCCGCCCGCCCCGCACGGATCTGTCACCGATGCTCTCGCTGTCGGGCAAGGATGCACTGTTGGCCACCTGGAACGCGACACGCGGCAACGCCATCGAAGGCTTGATGTTGAAGCGCCGCGAAAGCCCGTATCTCGCAGGCCGCCCGCGGGGCCACTGGTTCAAATGGAAGCGTGCCGCACTCACCGCCGATTGCGTGTTGATGTACGCCCAGCGCGGCTCCGGCAAACGCTCGTCGTACCATTCGGATTTCACGTTCGGCGCTTGGGTCGCACGTTCGGGCGTGGACGAACTGGTGCCCGTCGGCAAAGCCTATTTCGGCTTCACCGACGCCGAGCTTCTCGAACTCGATCGCTGGGTTCGCGACAACACGCTGGAGCGCTTCGGCCCCGTGCGCCGCGTGGCACCGGGCCTCGTCCTCGAAGTGGCATTCGACGCCATCCAGCGTTCGCCGCGCCACAAATCAGGAATCGCGATGCGCTTCCCCCGCGTCCACCGCATCCGCTGGGACAAGCCCCCCGCCGAAGCCGACCGCCTCGAAACGCTCGAACGCCTCATCGAAACCTGAGCCGCTCCCCTCGAACCCGCGCCAATTGTCCCCCTCCCCTTGATGGGGAGGGGTTAGGGGTGGGGTGACGATCTAGGGTAGCGCATCTGACGTTTGGTACCAGCTCGCGGCTAGCCTCTCGACCAAACGTCAGATGCAAAAGCTACACTAGAGCCCTGATGCTGCTAGTGTTCCTTTTGGTTACGACATTTGCTCC
>CAMDMH010000092.1 GCA_945901835.1 Devosia equisanguinis
ACGAAGGTCGCGGGACCCTCAACATCGCCGTGCCGCGCGGCGCCGGCGGCAATGTCGCCCGGCGCGTCCAGAACATCCGCCTTGTCGCCTATCGCAACGGCGTCCCGCACGAGCGGATCCGCACCGCGGTCAAGCACGGCAACCACGGCGTTGTCACGCTCTCCTACGACCGCATCGCAGCGGTGGGACCGTCTTGCGGCGACTGGTCGGAAGATGTCACGCGCAACAAGGGCAACTTACCTTACGCGAACTTCGGCTGCGCCACACAGCGCAACCTCGCGGCCATGGCGGCCAATCCGATGGACCTTATGTATCCAGCCATCGAAACCCCGCGCGGCAGCGAAACCCGCGCCACCGATCAAAAGAACTTCCAGCAGAAGATCGGCAAGGACGCCCCGACGCCGGGATCGACAGCACCGCGTTGAGCCGGCAACCTGGAATAGCGGGCGTGGAAAGCTGCTGTTCAGCATTCAGGGGTAGGATCGATGGTTGAGGCAGCGCATTTGCGTTGCATGTAACGAGTAGAATCGGGCCACCCGACATGACGACCGGCAGCAAAGACGCCACTTCAGCCGAAGCGCGACGCGCGACACGCAAGGTCATGCGTACGCTCGGCGAGATCGTGCCCGAAGGCCGCGACCATGGCACCGGCTGCACCGTGCTCGACATGTCCGCGTCGGGCGCACGGCTGAAGGTCGAAGGCGCCGTGCGCAAGCCGTTCGCCCCCACGGTCGCTATCCCCGACACGTTCCGCCTGCTCATCGCGCGCGACAACATCTCGATCGATTGCCGCCTCGCCTGGCGCGACAGCGACATGATCGGCGTCACGTTCACCTCCGCCTTCCGGCCGATCAAGGCACCGGCGAAGCGCGCCTGAACCTTTAGAAGAACTTGTTCGGCTTCAGGAAGAACCCGAGGATCAGCGCCCCTTTGGGTGCCCGCGCCACGTGACGGCTGCCGGCCGGACGCCAAACGAAATTCCCCGCCGTCACCTCGCCGTCCTCGTCCACGAGGCTGCCCTCGATGATCCACGACTGCTCGATTTCGATATGCTCGTGATCGGATAGAACCGAGCCCGGCTCCCAGCGAAACAGCGCCGTCATCAAGCCGGTCGTGTCGTCCTTCATCAGGATCTTGATATCGATTCCCTTGTGCCCCGTGGGAACCCACGGCAGCTTCTCGACCTCGACGAGGCGCGATTGCAACGGGCCCAGCACCTTGCCGAAATCATAGCCCGGCGTGGTCGTGGTCAGCTCTGCGGATTTCGTGGCTGTGGCTGCCATGTGAACTCTCCTCTTGTCACTTAAATCTCCCAGTCATCATAGCGCGGAGAAGCCTCGGCGGAAGACGCCTGCGACATCACTGAATACGCGCGCCCGACTTGCGCACGACATCTTTCCACCGCGCGGTCTCCTTGGCAACCAACTCAGACATTTCCTTCGGGCCGTAGCCCCAAGGTTCCACGCCGAGCTTAGCCAGCGTCGCGACCACTTCCGGCGTGAACATGATCTCGCGGACGGCAGCCGCCCACTTCTCGCGAATGGCAAGCGGCGTGCCAGGCGGAGCAGTGAAGGCCGTCCACGTATCCGACTGCAGCTCGGGCAAACCGACCTCTGCGATTGTCGGCAGATTGGGCGCGATTTTCGGCCGGCTGGGTGCTGTGGCCGCCAGCATCCGGACTGGCCTTTCGCCTTCCGTCAGCGGAAACACCGTGCCGATGTCGGCAAAGATGAAATCGTAGACGTTGGCCGCAAGATCCCTGAGCGCCGGCCCCGCGCCGCCGTAGGGCAGATGCGCATGCTTGGCCCCGATCACCATCTCGAACAACGCGCCCGTCAAATGCCCCGTTGTCCCGTTGCCCTGCGAGCCATAGGTCAGCTTGCCCGGGTTGGCCTTCGCATAGACGACGAGTTCCTGCGCGGTTTTGAACGGACTGTCCGGCTTCACCGCGAGCACGTTGGGAATATAGGACGAGATCGCCACCGGCTCGAGCTTCTCAGGCTCGAAGCGCAACTCCTTGAACAGCGCCTTGTTCACCACGAGCGGCGCGGGCGGCGACACCAGCAGCGTATAGCCGTCCGGATCCGACTTGTAGACGAACTCGGCCGCAAGGTTGTTGCCCGCCCCGGGCCTGTTCTCGACGACGATCGACTGCTTCCACTTGCGCTGCAGATGCTGGGCGACGATCCGTGCGATGAGATCGTTGCCCCCGCCGGCCGCCGCCGACACGATCAGCCGCACTGATTTGCTCGGATAGTCTGCAACACTTTGCGCGAACGCCGCCACCGGCAGCGCGACCACGGCGAGCACCGCTGCCGCAAACGTCCTCGAGGTCGAGGTCATGCATCCTCCCGTTGGCAGTTGCCGGTTGGACCGCCGCCCCCGGCTACTTGTTTCGATCAACTCATATCCGACGCCGAACCCATTTGAAACGGCATTTCACAACCGGCAATCAGCTTCAAACAGCCACCGAAGGCTCGATTCCAGGTGGGAATATTTCCTCCGGTTTCGCCAGCCGCTTCGCGATCCCCTGCTCGTGGCAATACTGCAGGAATGCGTTCAATGTCGGCCGGTTCGCCTCGATCCCGAACGGGAAGATGTCGCGACCGAACTTCTCTTCCAGCTCCCCGATGTAGTGCGACATCCAAGGCACGGGATACCGCGACACCCCGGCCTCCCGCAGCCGATCGAGGCTCCGGTTCTTCGACTCCTCGAACGCGAGACACAGATTGCGCGCCAGCCATGGATGCTCGCCCAGAATGTCTTTCCGCATCGCGATCACGTGCATGATCGGATAGATATTCGTCCGCGCGAAGTAGTCCGCCTCCCGCTGGCGATAGTCCGCGAACAGGCGCCTAACTGCGGGATTCCCTTTCTCTACCGAAGACGGCGCGCTCGCCGTCATCACGGCATCGACCTCGCCGGACACCAGCATGTCATTCAGCGTCTTGGCCGGCTCGCGCCGCAGCACCAGGCCCTTCGGCAGAGCGAGATCCACCTTCTCCGTCCGCCCCGCTGTCTCGATGCCGGCCTGCACCCACTCGATCGAATTCAATGGAACCTTGGCCTCGTGCTCGAGCCAGCCGCGCGAATATACGGCCGCGGTCTGAGCCCATTCCGGCAGACCGACGCGCTTGCCTTTGAGATCGGCCGCATCACGAATGCCCTTCGACGTGTTGACGTAGAACGACGACAGCCGGAACACGCGGCTGGCGAAAACCGGCAACGCGATCACATCTGAGTTCGCCGACGTGGCGAGGGCCGTGAACTTGGCGAACGACATTTCGCTGACATGCCATTCGCGCCCAGCCGCAAACCGGGCGAAAATCTCGTGCAGGTCGAGAGTGAGCCATAGCGGGTCGATCCCCGTCGCCTGCACGTCCCCTGAGCGGAAATCACGGAAATGGTCGTAGTCGCTGATCGCGATCGTCAGGGGAATGCGTTTCACCGGCGTCACCGTTCCAGTTGGATTGAAGAAGGATCCTCCCAAAGCTAGCCCCTCTTGGACAACCAAGCCAGCCGGTATCGGGAACGGTATCGGGAACGGGGTGTGCGTCGGTCTTGTGGAGGTCTCGCCCTCGCGCCGCCGCGGCAATAAGCTCTGAACCATAAGCTCATGCGAAAGGACCGCAGATGAACGCCCGCTTCTGGCTGATGGCCGTGACCGCAGTCGGCCTTGCCGCCACCGTCGATGTCGCTACGGCCCAACAGCGTCCCTGCCCCCATTCCGAAAGCGACCGGGACAAGATCACGCGCACGCTGCAATCGGCAACCACCTGCCAGCGCGCCTACGACATCATGAACGCCTGCCGCAGCAATACCGGCGGCGACGTCGCATTGGCCGATGTCGTCATTCAACGCTGTGAAGCGTCGTTTCTGCCGGGACTGACTGCCACCGCCCGCCGCGCCTACGACGCCGAGCGCGCCGCCTGCCGCAAGAGATACGCCAAGCGTGAAGGCACGATGTATGTGTCGTTTGCCGTCACATGCGAAGCCGGCGTCGCGGCGCGCCTCGCAGGTGCTGCCGAGAAGCGCACGCGCAGCCGCTGAGGCCGTTCACGGCGATGCGGCGAATTTCGGTGGCGGCACGAAGGACCGGAACGCACGCTCGATCAGTTGCGCCAGCCTGATGCACCGCTTGTCGCCGAACTCCGGCCCGATGATCTGCGCACCGATCGGCAAGCCTTCCCGAGACAGTCCGATCGGAATGGCCGTCGCCGGCAGATACGACAGCGAAGGCAGACCGATCCAGTAGTAGCAGTCCGACGCCGGCCTCCTGGCCCCGTCGACCATCAAGAACTGTTCGATCTTCGGCACCCCGATCATGCTGGGAAATGCCGTCGTCGTCATGACGGGACAGATCAGCGCATCGTAGCGCCGAAAGAACGCGGCCCAGCGACGGCGCAAGGCGTGGCGCTTGTCGTCTGCCGCGAGCCAGCTCCGGTGCGATTGCGAAAGCGCGCGATGCATGATCGCGTCATAGCTTGCGTCATCGGCGGCAAACCCCCGCGCCTTTTTCGCGAGTTCTCCTATCTCATCCTCGCTGAAACGTGCCGAGGTCGCCCCGCGCAGCAACATCAAGAACAACTCGTAGTGCTCCAGGCTGCCGACCGGCAGCACCGGTGAAGGGTCCACTACCGCGCCCTCCCGCACCAGCGCATCGCCGAGTTCACCTAGCGCCAGCCTGATGCTGCCATCGACGGGAAAGTGCCGATCGCTGTCTATGATGCCGATACGAAATTCCGCCAGCCTGTCGCGGGCCTCGCCAGGCAGCGACAAACCCCACGCGCCAGCTCCGACATCGCCGTCGTCAGCACCTGCCGTGAGGTCGAGCGCCAGTTCAAGGTCGAACGCCGAGCGCGCCAACGGTCCCCCTACCAGGATGTCGCTCGGCGCCGCGTCCTCCGACATGCCGTGCCCGCGTATCGGCACGATGCCGAACGTCGGCTTGTGCCCCCACACACCACAATAGACCGCCGGGACACGGATCGAGCCGGCGATGTCGCTACCGAACTCCAGGGCCGAGAGCCCCGCGGCCATCGCTGCAGCCGCTCCGCCGGATGACCCGCCGGGTGTGCGCCCCTCGTCCCATGGATTGCGCGTCGCGCCGTAGATGGCGTTGAAGCTCTGCCAGTCCGCGAGATCCTTTGGTACGTTGGTCTTGCCCATCACGATGGCGCCGGCCGCGACGAGGCGGGAAACGGCTACGCTGTCGGTACCTGCGCGATGACCGGCCCGGTCCGGGTGCCCAAACGTCGTCGGCAGCCCCGCGACATCGAATGATTCCTTGATGGTGACGGGAACGCCGGCCAAAGGCCCGAGATTGCGCCCTGCCCGCCGGGCTTCGTCCGCCGCGTCGGCTTGGGCCAGTGCCGCTTCGTCACGACGTGCGACGACCGCGTTGAGCGACCGCCCCACGCCGTCCATCCGTGCCAGATACGCCTCGACGATCTCCCGCGACGAGTAGCGGCCTTCCGCGAGATCGGTGCCGATCTCGATCGCCGTTCCAAATACAGCCACGATGCTTGCTCTCCTGCGCCATCGGTGCGGCAAGCACGACGGAGGCGCTGGCGTCGTCCAGGCGGCCGGCCCAACCGTTGCGTGTCACTGGTTTCAGTAGTCGTAGAACAGACCCGAGACGCTCTCTTCGTTGGCGGTCCGCTTGATCGCCTCACCGAGCAGGTTGGCAATCGGCAGCACGCGAATGTTGCGCGCCTTGCTCACGCCTTCCGTCGGCTCGATAGAATCGGTGATCACCAGCGACTTCAGCCGAGAGCCCTCGACCCGCTCGACCGCCGTGCCCGACAGCACGCCGTGGGTGATGTAGGCCATCACCTCTTTGGCGCCGGCCTCCAGCAGAACGTCGGCTGCGTTACACAGCGTCCCGCCCGAATCGACGATGTCGTCGACCAGGATGCAGCGCTTGCCCGACACGTCGCCGATCACCGTCATCGACTCGATCTCGCCCGGCCGCCGCCGCTGCTTGTCGCAGATCGCGAGAGGCGCATTGATCCGCTTGGCCAGCGCACGCGCACGCACCACGCCGCCGACATCGGGCGACACGACCATCACGTCGCCGATTTCGTAGCGATCCTTGATGTCGCGCACCATCACGGGTGCCGCAAACAGGTTGTCGGTCGGAATATCGAAGAAACCTTGGATCTGCCCGGCATGCAGGTCGAGTGTCAGCACGCGATCGGCGCCGGCGCGCTCGATCAGGTTGGCGACGAGCTTGGCCGTGATCGGCGTTCGCGGACCGGGTTTCCGGTCCTGGCGCGCATAGCCGAAGTACGGCATGACGGCCGTGATGCGCCGCGCCGATGCCCGCTTCAGCGCGTCGATCAGGATCAGCAGTTCCATCAGGTTGTCGTTCGCCGGATGTGACGTCGGCTGGATCACGAATACGTCCTCGCCGCGCACGTTGTCATGCAACTCGACGAAGATTTCGCGATCCGCAAAGCGCTTGCACACACCGCGCGTGAGGTCGACTTTCAGTTCTTTTCCGATCGCTTCGGCGAGCGGACGATTGGCGTTTCCCGACACGAGCTTTATGCGCAATTTCTCGGCTCCATTTGCCTTCTTGCGTGGAACGCTCATGGCGCCGCCCCTTTGATTGATCGCGCGAGGCTAATAGCAACGAGGCCCCGCACTGTAAATGGCGGGGCCTCGCAACTCTGTTCGGCATTTCCGCAGGCTGCGCTCATCGCACCACCTGCTAGCAAGAGTTCAACCTCTCGCGCGGGCGACTTTTCCGCCGCCGGCACGATGTTGTTCGTCGATCAACTGCTTGATCCGGCTGGCGGCCCCCTGAGCCGCGTCGCTGGCGATGTTGCCCCACGAACCGTCTAGGGCGCCTGCCTGGATATCATTGTTCTGGCTCACCGTTGCGAGCAGCCCGCCAGCCGGATCCGAAACGCGCCAGTCGATCTTGATCGACTGCTTGCCTTCCTTGGCCGCGCCGGCAGTGACCTTGCCCGCGACCGTATAACCCTTCTGGCCTGGATTGCCGTTGCTCAGCCCGGCTTGCTGAAGCTCCTGCCGCATGGCGTTGGCAAGCGCTGCATTGCCATCGCCCGGAGCCCCTGTCACAGCAGGAATTATCGCGACCACTGCACCGGGCGCTGCGCCGGGATTGATGCTGCCGGTCGTAGGCGCGGCGGCCGCGGTGACCGCAGCCGCTTGCTGAGGCGCCGCCGTATTGACGCCGGCACCGACAGGCGGCGCCATCGCCGTGGCCGGCGACACCGAGCTGGATCCCGAACTCGGCCCCGAACTCGGCAAGCTCGCCAGCGTGGCCGAAAGCGAACTCGCGGTCTTGTCGGTGATCCGCTGCGAAACCTCAGGGGTCACCGCCGACCAGGCGTCACTTCCAGAGCCGCCTTGGGCCATCTCTTCGCCCTGGATGCGATTGACGCGCTTACCCGACGAATCCGTGAGATCGAAGATATAGGCGACCTTCGTGCCGGCCTTCTCGCGTGTGGCAACCATGTAGCCGCGCAATGTGTAGTTCGCCGCATCGGCACCTTGCGCGATACCGACCCGCTGCCGCTCGAGCGAACCGCTGAGCTGGCCGCCGACCTGTTTGCTCACGGCCTCCGGCGCGCCCATGACCGGCGCGAGGCTGATGCGATTCTGGCTGGAAGCCGCAGGAGCAGCAGCCGTCGCTGCTGGCGATGCGTTGATCGACTGCACATCGGGAGTCGCCGCAGAATCGAGAAGACCTCCCGCGCTGCACCCTGCGAGCGCCGCACCGAGAGTTACCGCATAGATCAGCGAACCCAAGCGCCGTGGACGAGAGCCCGAACTCTTGGCGCTACGGCCCGGAATTCCCGAAACATCGATCGCAACAGCTGCCTGCTGAGCCACGACAGCGCATGTGGTCGTCATTGAGACGTCCCCCAATCTGATACCCGCTGTACTCCGGTGGCCGACATACGAACCTTGCAGCCAAATACCTCTTACCGGTACTCATTCGAGCTGTTTTGTAGTCCCAGCCCCCCGAACCGTAAAGCTCGGCGATACTCCGCCAAGCCCCGAGACGGCCCAAGAGTGTGCATTGATTGCACTTTTCTGTGGATGCTCAGGCTAAGTCAGAACAATGGCAGAGATTTGTCGGCCGTAGTCCGGCTGTTTTAGCCGTGTCGTCCGCCGGTAGCTGAAGAACAACGATTCGTTGGTAAACGTGCAGGCCGATTGGCGCTCGACCGTTTCGAGTCCCGCCCCCCTGAGCCGCGCCTCGACGAACCCGGGCAGGTCGAAATGCGGGCGTCCCGCCGGCTCGTACTTGACGAAGAACCGCCCATGCGCCGGATCGACCGCAAGGAACTGCGCCTCGAACTCCGGCCCCACCTCGTACGAAGCCTGATTGATGCATGGCCCCACCGCCGCGCAAATCCGCGAGCGTCGCGCGCCGAGCCGCTCCATCTCCTTGACCGTCGCCTCCAGAACGCCCCCGAACGCCCCGCGCCATCCCGCGTGCGCCGCAGCTACGACCCCCGCTTCACCCTCCGCGAACAGTACCGGCGTGCAATCGGCAGCGAGCGCGCCCACAACCACGCCCTTCGTCCGCGTCACCAGCGCATCGGCCCTCGGCAAAGCCTCGCGTGGCAACGGCCGGTCCAGCACCAGCGCCGTCGCGCTGTGCACCTGATAGAGCGTGACGACCTGCTCTGCCTCCCGCTCGCCCAGCGCCACGGCCACGCGGCGGCGGTTCTCGGCGACGGCCTCACGGACATCATCGGAGCCATGCCCGCAGTTGAGCGACCCGTAGATGCCTTCTGAAACACCCCCTTGCCGGGTGAAGAACCCGTGCCTGATGCCCGGCAGGGCAGCGAGGCAGCGGGCGGTGATGGGCTCGGTCAAGGTTCTCTCCGGGAATCGTCGTCGA
>CAMDMH010000093.1 GCA_945901835.1 Devosia equisanguinis
GGCATCGAGTGCGCTCGGGGTGGGGGCGCACGGTAACGAGGGCCGCTCGTCGACGGGCTGGCTGTGGAACCTAGTGCCGCTCGGGGATATTCCCCGGGGCCAGTGGTCGGTTGCCGCCGCGTTGTTGAGTGCATATCGCACCGAGATTGTGTGGATAAAAGGGCACAGGCAAGGCTAAATCGCCCAATTTCGCTTTTTTGAATCAAATCGCAGTCGAAACAGTGAAATATCCAAGGCACGAGTATATCGATGTCGACAAACACCCTCGCCATGATCTATGTTCTTGAGCTTGGCGTCAGCGTCGTCAGAGTGGCCGCTTGCGAGCTGAAAGTAGTGCCGCAGCGCTGGAATTATGCGGCCGAAAATGCCGCTGCTATCGAACTGTATTGGCAGGAAAGTCTCATCGAGCGCCCGCAGATGTTCAACGGCACCGTGCATTTGCTCGTCGAGGGCCAGTGCGACAGCCGCGGGTTCGCCGGCTACCTGCTGGCCACCGACTTCAAGAGCTACCTGCATTGGCGCGATGCGGGGTTTCCCGCAGCAGGTGCTCGCGATGCATTCGGCTCCGCGCTGATCCGTTCGGCTGAAGGCCACGTCATCCTGGGTCGCCAGCGCGCGGGCAACATCAATGCGGGGCTCGCCTATCTCCCCGGCGGCTTCATCGATGCGCGCGATGTCACTCCGGCCGGAACGATCGACATCGCCGCGAGTATTCTGCGCGAACTACACGAGGAAACCGGTCAGTCGCCGTCCGATTTCCGGATCGTGCCGGGATATCTTCTCACGCGCTGGAATGCGCTGCTGTCGTTCGGACTGGAACTCGTGTCGCCGCTGCCGGCCGACGCGCTGCGCGAGCGCATCATGCAGCACATTTCGTGCGATCAGCATTCCGAATTGATCGACGCGGTGATCGTGCGCTCGGCCGCCGAAGCGCGTGAGGCCGGCGTGCATCCTTACGCGGGCGTGTTGCTCGAATGGCTGTTCGGGGAACGGTGACGCCGAACCGAGGTTGCCAAACCGCCGAGCGTCCTGCACACCGTGGCAGACACAACCAGCCCCCGATTCGCCAACAAAACCGATGCGATGGCCGACGAAGACAGGATCATAACCGGAGCGAAACGCGAGCAGGACGCCTTCGAGGCGACGATCCGCCCGCAATCGCTCACCGAATTCATCGGCCAGGAGCAGGCCCGTGCGAACCTGCGTGTGTTCGTGCAGGCTGCAAAGGCACGCGGCGAGGCACTCGACCACGTGCTGTTCGTCGGACCGCCCGGCCTCGGAAAGACGACGTTGTCCCAGATCATGGCGAAGGAACTCGGCGTCGGCTTTCGCGCCACGTCCGGTCCCGTGATCTCGAAGGCCGGCGATCTCGCGGCACTTCTGACCAACCTCGAGGAGCGCGACGTGCTCTTCATCGACGAGATCCATCGTCTCAATCCGGCGGTGGAGGAAATCCTCTATCCCGCGATGGAGGACTTCCAGCTCGATCTCATCATCGGCGAAGGCCCCGCCGCGCGCTCCGTGCGCATCGATCTCGCCAAGTTCACGCTGGTCGGCGCCACCACGCGCGCGGGCCTCCTGACGACGCCGTTGCGTGACCGCTTCGGGATCCCGATCCGCCTCAACTTCTACACGATCGAGGAACTGCAACTCGTCGTCGAGCGCGGCGCCCGTGTCTTGAAAGTCGAGATGACCCCGGATGGCGCCCGCGAGATCGCGCGGCGCTCACGCGGCACCCCTCGTATCGCCGGCCGCTTGCTGCGCCGCGTGCGGGACTTCGCGTCCGTTGATGGTTCGCACGCGATCGATGCGAAGTCCGCCGACAAGGCGCTGACCGCGCTCGAGGTCGACAACGAAGGTCTCGATACGCTCGACCACCGCTATCTCAATTGCGTCTTGAAGAACTATGACGGCGGCCCGGTCGGGATCGAGACGCTGGCCGCCGCGCTGTCGGAGCCGCGCGATGCGCTCGAGGAAATCGTCGAGCCCTATCTGCTGCAGCAGGGCTTCATCGGGCGCACCTCGCGCGGCCGGGTCGCCACCATGAAAGCGTATCGCCACCTCGGCATGAGCGGCCCTGCCCGCAATGCCACCGCGCAGCCCGAACTTTTCGGCGGCGACGAGGGCGAATAGGCGAGAGCTGTCATCCCGGTGCTTGTCGCCGGGATCCACATCGACACCCGCACAGCCTCTGCGGCGCATTGGGTCCCGGCAACAAGTGCCGGGGCGACATCGGGAAAGATGAGTTGGCTTGCGAACACTGGCGGAGAGATCTGGGTAGTCGGGTAACGTCAGGACTTCAGCCGCAGGGTCGAGAGCTGCAAGGCGATCTGCCTGAATGCGGCCTTCAGTTCGTCGCCGGAGGCGGCGTTGAAGAAGTAGCTCGATGTCCCCTGCGGATCATCCGGCGCCGTCGAAGCGCAATTGCGCAACGTGTCGATTGCGAGCTGGCTGCCGCCGAGATGGAAGCCGACCGTGTAGACCTTGACGCCCGCTGCCTTCATCGCCGTGCAAAGTGCGACAGCATTATTGGAGATGGTGGTCGCCTGGCTCGACGCATCGCCGCAGTTGGTGCCGCCCGTGGTGTTATAGATACCGTCCGTCATTAGCACGGCGATTTTCTGCAGCTTGGGCGCGCCCTTCGGGCCGAGGGTAGTGAGGTCACTGTAGCTTCCAGCTTTGCTCGCGTCCGGCCAGATCGCGTTCCACTTGGGGGAAAGGAGATACCACGACCACGCCGTGCCGAGCGCTCCGGCAGTCGAGCCGTCCGCCGTGAATGCGTCGATGCGCTCCTTCAGCAGCACCTTGTCGGTCGTCAGCGGTACGATCTGCTCCGAAGGGCTGCAGTTGCCGCTGTTGCTATAGTTTGAGGTGTTGGAGTTGCGGGTGCCGTCGTTGGCATTGAGCCAAGCGCTGGTGCCGGGCGCGGTATCCGTGAAGGCCTGCGCCCCGTTGCGTTCGGTGACGCATGGCTTGATGGCCCTGCTGCCCCAGGTCACGCTCATGCCGGAGACCTGTGCCATGTAGGTCCCGACATTGACACGCGCGGAGAATGGGGCGAGCGCCACCCGCGACGTCGCTGCGGATTGGTCGTTCCACACGACGATATCGACAAGATCCTTGGCGGCTTCTTTCAGGTCTTCGATCTTCTGCCCGGCCATCGATCCGGTGGTGTCGAGCATCAAGGAGATCTCGAGGTTGGTGCCGCCTTGTCCACCTGATGCGATTGCAGCTTCGGAGACGAGCGTCGCCTGCATCTGGGGAAAGCCGACGAGTTTCAGGAACGGCGTGACGACCGATAGATTGATCGTACCCCTGAGAACCGACGAGTTCTCGACGAGATCGAATACCGGAGCGCCGCCGCCTATCGATGCTGGCCGTAATTCTTCGAAATAACTTGTGGCGGCTGCAATACCCGCATTCGGATCGTGGGACGCGGAAAGCTGCACCGCGCGTCCGCCGGCGAGAGCCGCGGAATCGAGCGCCGACTGCACCTTGCTTTTAGACGAATAAACGCGCGAAACGTCGATTGCGCCGCCGACGATCAACATGAGGGAAACGCAAGAAAGACCGAAAATGACGGTCACATTGCCGGCGGAGTTTCTGAGGAAAGTTCTCACGGAGCCACGATGCGAAGAGATCTTTGGCATGGTTGATCCTCGAATTGAGCGGCAGCAAATTAATCCATAAAAAGTCACGGATCTCAAAGACGTTCAAGTGTGAATCGGAACAAAAATAAATTTACGTGATTTTTTCGTTTGCTGAATTGATAAAATTTTAATGGTTATGGAGAGGTTCTGTTGTGGAAATAGATCGCGCTCTCGCGGCCCGCAGCGAGGTGCAAATTTCATGCAATCCGGCAGCTCGGTCTATTGTAAACGATTTGGCGCTTTCACGGCTTCACTTCGGCAGCCAGCCATTCGATCGCGGCGCCCGTTCCGCCGCGGCCGTGAGGAATGCCGAGTGCGGCGAGGCCGGTCTCGACGACGCCGAGCGTGCCGAGCACCATCGGCGCGTTGACGTGCCCCATATGCGCGATGCGGAAGCCGCGGCCGGCGAGATCTCCGAGTGCGTGGCCGAGCACCACGCCGCATCGGTTCCGGCAATAGTCGACGAGTGCAGCCGCGCGGCCTTCGCCGTCGAGCCGAATGGCCGTCACCGTGTTCGAACGCTCTGCAGGGGCCGCGATGCTGAACCCGATCGCGCCGCCTTCCGCCCACACAGCAACCGCGCGCTGCACCGCGCCCGCGAGCAGCCGATGCCGCTCGAAGATGGCCTCGGTACCCTCCTCCGCGATCATGTCGAGCGCTTTGCGTAGGCCGAACAGGAGATGCTCCGGCGGCGTACCCGCGTACTTGCGGTAGTGCTCCTCGCCTTCGCGCGCGGTCCAGTCCCAGTAAGGCGTGCGAAGGCCGGCGTTCTCGTGCAGCTTGCGCGCGCGCGCACTGGCCGCCACGAAGCTGAGCCCCGGCGGTGTCATCAACCCCTTCTGCGACGCGGCCATCGCGACGTCGACGCCCCAGCCGTCCATCTCGAACGGCATGCACCCGAGCGAGGCGACTGCATCGACCATGAACAGCGCATCGTGCCTGGCTGCGCGAATGGCGGCGCCGATCGCGGGAATGTCGTTGACCACGCCCGAGGCCGTATCGACTTGCACGACGAGTACCGCCTTGATGCGTCGCTCGTGGTCGGCCGCGAGCCGCGCGGTCACTTCTTCTGGCCGCACCGCGCGATCCCATTGGCCCGGCAGAACCTCGACCTCGCAGCCGAGCCCCGTCGCCATCGCGCCCCAGCCGGTCGCGAACCGCCCGCTCTCCAGCACCAGCACCTTGTCGCCCTTCGACAGAACGTTGGTGAGAGCGGCTTCCCATGCGCCGTGGCCGTTCGCGATATAGATGTAGGGCCGCCGCGCCGAGCGGAACAACCGCCCGACATCGGTCAGGATCGACTCGGTGATCGCCACCAGCGGTCCGGCATAAATGCCGATCGCCGGCCGGTGCATCGCGGCGAGCACCTCGTCCGGCATCGTCGTCGGGCCGGGAATGGCAAGGAACTCCCGGCCTGCGCGCACTGTCATGATGTCGGTTCCCCAGTAGAAAGCATCGCGTCGATAGCACTGAGCGTTGAGCAATGGTGCCATGCGCGCCATCGCCGAGAAAGAGCCCCGCCCCATCATATCGGGCCTGCTGGACCGAGCCGCCGACTTGCCCCACATTGCACGGGAGATCAATCAGACCCAACAGGACTGCCGAGGGAGGCACCCGCATGCCCTATCTGAAATCGCACACCGACAAGTCCGGCCCCGGCGACGTATTCGGCGCATACCCGGAAATCTATCGCCACTGGGCCGAGATGGGCCAGCTTCTGATCAATGGCCCCTCGCCGCTGACGCCGGGCGAGCGCGAGATGATCCAGGCCCTCGTTGCCGGATCGATAGACTGCCAATATGCCTATGTCGCCCACACCGCTGCGGCGGTTGCGTGCGGGATCGCGCCCGGAGCCGTCGAGAAGCTGGTCGCCGATGTCGCGACCGCGCCGGTCGAAGCGAAGCTGAAGCCGCTCCTCGCCTACGTAAAGAAGCTCGCGACTGCTCCTCATTCGATCGGCCAAGCCGATGCCGACGCGATCTTCGCCGCCGGCTGGGACGAGCGCGCCTTCCATAGTGCCGTTGCTCTGACTGCGCGCATGACCTTCATGTCGCGCATCATCTTCGGCCACGGATTCGTGCCGATGACACCCGAGCGCGCGAAGGCCAATGCGGAGCATCGCGCCAAGGTCGGCTATGTCGCCCTCTATCCGGATCTCGACAAGAAGCAATCCTGAAGTTTTCGACCGGCCGGATACCAAGTCGAGACCGCGCCGAATGCCGCAGGTTGTTGAATGCAGGTGATGATACGGTATTTCCCGGAAGCGCGATTCACCCGCGATCCTGAACTCGATGACCTGAACTCGTGGTCTCTGGACCGCTGAGCGACCCGGGTCAGCTGGCGCGTCTCCAAGCGCAGTGTGCCGTTCCGGCCGCTGCTGCCACCTCGATCAAGGAATTCGTCCCATGGAAATTCGCGCGGCCGAGTGGCCCGATCTCGGCTGTGTGGCTCGGTGCGAGGCCGTCGCTTTCGCTCTTGCGCCGGCAACTTGTGCCGGTGGCCTCGCGAAAACCCACACAGTGTTGGCGGCGCAGATCCGCGCTGGTGAAATCTACGTCGCGACGCGATCCGGCAGCATCGTCGGCTTCATCTCGGCCTGTCCCAACTACGAGCACCTGTTCGTCGCAGCAATCGCCGTCCAGCCGCCGCACCAGCGCCAAGGCATCGGAAGTCGCCTGCTGGCATTTGCCGAGAAGTTCGCCGCGGAGCGCGGTCTCGATTTCGTGAGCCTCTACTCCGACGGCCTGAACCTCTCGAACACGCGGTTCTATACCTACCGCGGCTATTACGAGACCGATCGCACGGAAGGTCCGGATTTTCTCCGCGTCTACTACAGCAAGGATATTGCGCCCGTGACGGCGCGCGCAGCCTGAGGGCACCCTTTACTTGTAGGTCGGTGATGAGCGCATCTGGTGCGAAGCCCGGCGCGATCTGGCGGCGTAGTCAGGCTTTACAAGAGTTCGACCCGCCCTGCCCGATCTGTGGCGTTGCAGATCCGTCACATTGCGACGGCGAAAAGTTCGTATTGTGCAGCGCTATTGAATTGTACTGGAAATAGAAGTGAAACTTCTGGAATAATAGGCACGCGCAGAGAGCCGCTCGGCACAGCCGGGCCTGCGCGCCATAGCTGGTCGCGCCGAGTGTGCAGGCCTCGTCTTTTTTGGCCATATTGGCGCAACAAGCGCGCACAACATGCTCGCGCATTTCGAACTGATGGTTGTTGCGCCCCAAGAGCGCCGAATTCTTGTCGTTTCGTGAGCATTGCCGCTCGGCGCGTGGACGCAGCCGGGGCAGAAAGCCCAAGGGTCAATGGGGGAGCGCTAGTACGCGTCATGCAGAAACCAAAAGATATGACGGCCTTGCAATGGCTGGCGCCAAGCATGGCTCGCGATGGTCTTCTCAAAAACGGCGATTGGGTTTTGCCGGCTGCGGCAGAAGCGGAGAAAATGTTCTCAGATACGGAGCTGCATTTGCCCGCGCAGTTTCTGTCCGCGCTCAATCGTTTCGCGCTCGATTACATCAGGCAGGCGCCGGTGCTGGTCGTTGCTGCCGCACATGGCCGGTAACTCCTGCGGCGGAACGATCGTATGGAAGTCGGCAAGTTCTTCATCGCGGCCTGCGAAAGTGGGGTGAAACTCGGCGCGCTCCTGCAGTCGTATGGCCTCGCCCCGCAGTTGCGCGCGCTGTCGGCCAATGCCGTTCGGCACGATCAGCGCGACTTGCTGATGGCGTTGTCCGCCATGGTGCCGGCCTCGCCATTGTCGCAGGCGATCCCGAAGCTCCCCGAAGAACAGTGCGTCTGGCTGATGAGCCTGGAGTGGTGGCGCTCACACATGGGGCGTCACTTCCGCAACAAGGATCTGTTCCTCGATTGGGCCGCCATCAACATTCGTGACGAGCAGGCTCGCCGTTGCGCGACCGACGTTGCCGACTACGCCGGCCGCAATCGTGAACGGTTCAATCTCGATTGGAACTTCCAGCAAGCCCACGCTGCCACGCAAAGGTGGCACGGCGAACTCGCGCTGCACCGGCCGGTCGCGGAGGCGAGCCGTCCCGACTGGCGCACCGTGATCGACTATGGACCGCTGCCGGCACTCTTTGGAACTGGCGAGATCGCCTTTCACGCCCTGCAGACGCGGGAGGCACTCCACCAGGAAGGCGCACGGATGCATCATTGCGTCCGGCTCTATTCGGACAAGGTCGCGCGCGGCAACTCCCGCATCTATTCGATAAGGCAAGGCGGTCAGCAGATCGCCACGCTCGAGCTGGTTCGCACCACCCGTGCAGGCGCCGCGACCCACAAGTTTCGCTTGGCCCAGTTGAAGGGCCCGCGCAATTCCAATCCTGCTCGGGCGGTCTGGGAGGCGACAGATGCATTCGTCGCGACGGTGAACAACGCGCCCATCTCTACCGGCCCCGCCCAGCCCATCACGGAAGAGCAGGGTTATCGCACTGTCGCGGCGCTCCGCGCGCGCCTCGGCGATGAGGTTTTCTCTGCCTGGTTCGGCAACTTCATCCGGTTCGAGACGTTCGACGGCACGGTCCTGACCGTTTCGCTTCCGACGCGGTTCCTGCAACGATGGGTGGAGACGCACTTTCTAGACACGCTGCTCGCCTGCGCCGCGGCGGAGTTCCCCGGCGTCGACGGGATCGAGGTGCGCTTGCGGCCGCCGGTTCAGGGACCAGGACGGCCTGCACCCCACGGCTCGGTTCGCCCGCATTGGGCTTGACAGAAGGGCGGGTGCGTCATCTCAGGCCTTCACCGCCTACACCACCTTGATCAATATCTTGCCCGTCGCCTCGCCGCTTTCGCTGCGCCGATGCGCGTCGGCCGCCGTCTCCAGCGTGAATTCGCTGTCGATCAGCGGCTTCATGCGTGACCCGATCACCGGCCAAACCGTTTCGGTCAGCGCAGCAGCGACCTTCAGCTTCCGCGGCAACTCCAACGGCCGCATCAGCGACCCCATCACGCGCGCGCGCTTGCCCATGATCGCCGAAACAGGCACGGCGAGCCGCTTGTCCTTGCCGCCGGAGATGTAGGCGATGCGGCCGTCCTTCGCGAGCATGTCGATGTTCTTGGTCGTGTAGTCGGCGCTGCTCGTTTCCACGATCACGTCCACGCCCTTGCCGCCGCTCACCTCCATGACGGCCTTCACGTCGTCCTCGGTCCGATATTTGATGGCGGCCTTGGCGCCGAGCGCGATGCACAGCTTGCGCTTTTCTTCGGTGCCGACG
>CAMDMH010000094.1 GCA_945901835.1 Devosia equisanguinis
AATCCTGCGGCTTGATCGGCGCTGAGACTTTGCGCGATTCCCCTGGCCGCAGCGGACATCCGACAGTATGGGTGTGCCGCCGCTTGCCGCTGAACCACCGGGGTGCCTGATGACCGATACGACGCCATTGGCCGGGCGATTGGGCCGCCTGCGTGCAGATCCGGAGTTGGCCTCGCTGCGCCGCTCGATCGACGTCTATTATGGCGACGCCCCGCGTGACGCAGCGATGGACAAGCTTTACGCGACGCTGGTGCGGCCGGGTGGGCTCGCGTTCGATATCGGCAGCCACGTCGGCGACCGGATCGGCTCCTTCCGGCGCTGCGGTGCGCGGGTGGTCGCGCTCGAACCGCAGCCACTGTGCGCACGCGTGATCCGCGACATCTACGCCGGTGACAAGGATGTGACGCTGGTCGAAGCGGCGTGCGGGCCGAAGCCCGGCAAGCTCACGCTGCACATAAACTCGAGCAATCCCACGGTCACGACGGCGAGCCAGGATTTCGTCAAGGCGGCCGACGGCGCGGGCGGCTGGGAAGGCCAGGTCTGGGATCGGCAGATCGAGGTTCCCGTGACCACGCTCGACGCGCTCATCGCGCAGCACGGTCGACCTGATTTCGTAAAGATCGACGTGGAAGGTTTCGAGGGCGATGTGCTCGCGGGGCTATCAAATCCGCTGCCGTGCCTGTCGTTCGAGTTCACGACGATTCAGCGGGACGTGGCATATGCCTGTCTCGACCGGCTGATGGAGATTGGGCCGTACGGCTTCGATATCGCGCTCGGCGAAAGCCAGAAGCTGACCTTCGGCCGGTGGGTGTCGAAGGCCGAGATGGCCGAGCATATTGGGGCCCTGCCGCACGATGCCAATTCGGGAGATGTGTATGCGCGACTGGTTTGAAGCCGTAGGCCGGGTAGTGCTGCGTTGCGGCAGGGCCTTGACCCAGCCTACGATGTTGGTCTTTGCGGCTTGGCTTTTTGTGTCCCCAGTCCAAGCAGCCTCCCTCGACGGCCTCGCCGTCGAGGTGATGAACCGTTCCGAGCCGGTGCTTTGCGCCGAGAAGGACAACGTCACGATCGCGCTGTCGGCGCCGAACGTGCGCGCGTTCCGCATCGAGGCCGCGCATCCGCCCTACATCGGCATGATCCAGCGCGACAGTTTCGAAGCCGACTGGACCGCGTGCGATATGAGCGCCGACCCCGTTCACAAGGCGCCGGTGCCGCCGCGCCGGCAGACGCTCTACGAAGAGATCGGTTTCTGGGTCGTCGGGCTGACGCTCGAGTCCTACTGGCGTCCGGCGACGGCGACTGTTCGGATCGGTGACCGGGTCGAGAAGAACATCCATCTGCTGCAGCTCTGGCAGATCCGTCCGATGGGCGGCGAGGAAGTGCTCGTCCTCTATCCGCAGGATGGCTATTGGCGCATTCGTCCGATGGCACCTGCCGGAATGGCGCCGACCGCGTTCGGCTCGTCGTTCCTGGTGGGGCCGGTCGAGGACGATGGGCGCCCGATCGTGCGGATAAAGGAAGTCGCGTTCGATCCGAAGGCCAAGACGTTCACGCTGATCTTCGAGCGCGGCGGTTCGGCGACGCTCAATCTCGTGCGCACGGACAATCGCATCAACGCGATCGATGTCGCCTACGACAAGCCGGTGTCGGGCCGGCCGTTTGCGATGCTGCGGTCGATGTACGTGACAGACTTCAACAACGACGTCGCGCGCATAGCGGTGCGGGAAAAGGGTGCGAAAGGCTGGCGTGAGGACAACATCATGCGCTTCGGCAAGGCTGTGGCGACGGATGTGTGGATGGGACGCACGACGGCGTCGCAACACAACACGTCGTCGCCGGACATGGTGTTCAACAGCTTCTCGGATACGGCGTCGCCGAAGCGACCGAAATCGGAAATTCCGGCCGCGAAGTGAGCCGTCAGGCGATTGTGTTCTGGCTGCGGGCAGCGACCAGCAACTTGTCGTCATGGGCGAGGGGGGCGTCCAGTTGCACAGCGAATCGCTGGGCGCTGGCCCAGGCGATATGGCCCTGCAGATTGTGTTCGCCGATGACGAGGCTGACGCGCTGGCCGGAATCGGCCTTGATAGCGCCCTCGGCACCGACGCCGCCGCGTGATATGTCGAACAGCGTGATCGGTTGCCAGTCGCCGTCCGCTTGCAGCCACGCTTGCCAGGCCACGGCATAGCGCGGCTGGAGCCGGCGCTCGGCGATGCCGGGGATTTCGAGGCTGCCATCGGTCATGATGCAGGGCGTTTCACCCGCTGTGGCGCGTGCGAGAATGTCGAGCAGGCGGGGCAGGCGCGTCGATTGCGGGTCGAACGCGACGCCGCTTATGCGCGCCTTGTCGAGGATGTCGGCGGCGGCTTGGCACAACTCGCGCCAGATGTCGGCCAGTACGTCGTTTGGAATGCCGAAGTCCGTTGCGGCATCGCTAGAGGATCTTTGGAGGCTCGCGGTGGTCGCCTTGCGCGCGAACGCCAGCCGGACGTGGAAATGCTGGATCTGGCCGATCAGGTCGGGGTGCAGGCCGGCGAGGGCGGGGATCACCGCGGGGTAGACGAGTGGTTCCGGTGGCAGGATCGCCAGGACATGCGGACGGTCGGCGGCCGGGGAGATCTCTGCGGCGTTGAACAGGCTCGCGACGGTCGCGATGGAACCCGCAAGAGTTGCCATCTCGCTGGCGACGCCCTGCAGTACCGTGAAGGCGTGGCCGGGCTCGGCCAACGGTCGCGCCGGCTCGATCAGGCTGAAGTCCAAACTTTCCCCGTCGTCCAGGAAGCCCGATACGGCGCCCATCGAATGCCTCACGCGGTTGTGTTGCTTGCGATGATGGTACGGTAGCCGAACTTCCGTAAATATTGATCCCAAGGGAAGGCAGGAAGTCGCTTCAAATATGATGGAAGGGGAGCGATCCGTGAGGTGCCTCTACCACTCGATGCCAACCATGGCTGCGGTTGGTTTGATGGGGCAGCCGGCTAGGGTCCGTTTCAGAGCGGCGGGGTCGATCACGCCGTTTCGCAGGACCTCGTCGCGGTGGATGCCTTGTGCGATGAAGAGCGAGGCTAGGCCTGCCGCGCCCGCGCCGGCGATATCGGTGCGGACGGCGTCGCCGATCGCCAGGATGCGGGCGGGATCGGGGGGCCGCCCGGTCAGTTCCGCGAGTTTTGCTATGGCCAGCAGGTAAGCAGGAGCGTGCGGCTTCCCGGCCCAGTAGACCTCGCCGCCCATGGCTTCGTAGAGTTCGGCGACGACGCCTGCGCACGGCAGGAGGTCGCCGCCGACATCGACGATGAGATCGGGGTTGGCGCAGACGAACGGCAACCGGCGGGTGAGTGCGCGTTCGAGCAGCGGGCGATAGGTCTCGGCGGTTTCGTTCCGGTCGTCCTCGAGGCCGGTGCAGACGATGGCTTGGGCTTCGCCCATCGAAACGCGCTCGGCGGGCTTGGTTTCGAACAGCGGCAGGTCGCGCTCGGTGCCGATGTGGTGGACGCGGGTGTATCCGCGCTCGGCGATGTGAGCCAAGGCGATGTCGCCTGATGATACGATGGCATCCCAGCTGTCGCGGCGGACCTGCTTTTCATCGAGGACTTTGGCGACCCACGTCGACGGCATCGGTGCGTTCGAGAGAAGCAGAACGGTGCCGCCGGCAGCACGGTAGCGCGCGAAGGCGTCGCCGGCGCCCGCGTACGCCTTATGGCCGTCGTGGATGACGCCCCAGACATCGCAGATGAGGGCATCGTAGCCGGCGATGAGCGGGCCGGCGTTCGTGATGAGTGCGGTCATGGGTGGGGCTCTCGCGGGCTTTGATGAGACTGGCCGAAGACACCGAAGCGGAAGCCGGCGTAGGAGACGAACATCGAGACGAAGCAGGCGAGAAAAAGGGCGAGCTCCGGGATCAAGGTCGGGAGCGCGAGGAGCAGGCCAGCGAAGACGGCGTAGTTCACGAGTTGCGATGTGACCGATACGCCCGCGAACTTGGAGAACTCGACAAGGCTCGGCGGCGTCACCGCCGAAAAGGTGATCGTGCGGTTGATGATCCAGGACACGACCATCGCCAGCGCGATGCCGAACGGACGGGCGATGAAAGGCGATATACCAAATCCTCGGGTCAGCAGGGCCAGGACGGACGCATCGGTCGCCAGCGCGGCTAGGCCGGCCAGCAAGAAGCCGCCGTAGTGGCGCACTGCTACGCTGCCGACGGCACGGCGCCATCTCGTCGAGATCGGCTCGGTCATACCGGCAATGCCCTCGCCCAATCGACCGGTGGTCGGTCGGGCCTCGGGGTGGGGTGCCAGATCGCCTCGTCCAGTCGCGGGGCAGCGAACAAGGCATCGAGTTCATGGCGGCGGCGCTCGACCACGGGATCGAGTTCGGCCAGGGCGGAGTCGGGGTAGCCGGGGTGGCACATCACGAGATGGCGAGGGCCGCGCGCGATGAAGAAGTGCGCGAGTTCCATATCGAAGGGGATGTCGAGCTTGAACGGCGATACCCCGGAAAAACCGTGGTTCGTCGGAAAGCCGGCGGCGCGCAGTTTGTGACCGAAGCCATACGCCAACGCGCTGATGACCATTGCCTTGTGCGCGGCCGTGCGCCTGCGCAGGATCGCCAGAGCGTGGTCACCGGGATCACGGACGAGGGGACGCTGGTGGCGGTAGCGCCGGCTCAGCAAGTCGATCAGAGCGTGGCGGATGCGCGGGAGCGCGTGGACGTGCTGATGGCCGTCGATGAAGTCGGGCTGCACGCCGAGCCCTTCCTCGAACCGGTCGAGCTGGCGGTCGATTTCCGATGCGATCTCTTCGGTGTCGATCCCGCCGGTGATGCAACGCTGGAGCAAGGTCATGTTGTCGGGGAATTCGCCGTCCGGGGCGAGCCCGGGGGTCGCTCCAAGCGGGGAGCCGAGCGTCAGATTGACGTGCAGGCCGATCGCTACGAACGGACGCAGAGAGCGCAGGCGCTCGGCGGCATTCTGCCAATCGGGTTGATTGACTATTGCACTGGTTGCCGAAAGCCTGCGCGCACGCGCCAGTTCTTCGATCCCTCGGCTGACGCCTTCGGTGATCGCGAAGTCGTCGGCGCACAGGATCACGTTCGAGCCAGGCTGGAATTCCGCCACTTCCGAGACGCTTGTCGTAGGGTTGGCGTTGGTCATTGCATCGTGTCGACCGTCAGGCCGGGACGGCGGTGGCGGGGACCGATCGGGGTGGGAGGATCGAGGCCGATCTCCTCGGCGACGAGATAGAGCGGGCGTGCCTTCACCTCCTCGTACACGCGGCCGAGATACTCGCCGATGATGCCCAGAACGATGAGCTGCACGCCGGCAAACAGCATCACCGAGATGATGATCGAGGGATAGCCGGGGACGTCGACGCCGAACGCCATCGTTTTCACGATGACCACCATGGCGTAGGCGAACGCGACGAACGAGACGACGAGGCCGAGGAGCGTAGAAAGGCGGAGCGGCAGCGTCGAGAACGCCGTCAAGCCGTCGAGTGCGAAATGGACGAGGCGGCGGACGTTCCAGCGCGAGCCGCCGCCGCCTTCGCGTGCCGCGACCGTGTAGGGTATGCCGACCGACTTGAAGCCGATCCAGGAGAATAGTCCCTTGTTGAAACGCGAGGCCTCGCGCATTCGGTTCATCGCGTCGGCGGCCTTGCGGTCGAGCAGGCGGAAATCGCCCGCACCTTCGGGGATCTCTGTCTTCACCAGTGCGTTGAAGATCTTGTAGAACGCGACGGAGACGAGGCGGCGCAGGGGGCTGTCGGTGTTGCGGTCTATCCGCTCGCCGTAGACGATCTGATAGCCAGCGCGCCAGCGCGCTACGAACTGTGTCAGCAACTCGGGTGGGTGCTGGAGGTCGGCATCCATCAGGATCACGGCATCGCCGGTCGCATAGCGGATGCCGGCGGCCAGCGCGATTTCCTTGCCGAAGTTGCGGCTGAACGAGATCGCCTTGATGCGGATGTCGTCGTTGTGGAGGTCGCGGAGCCGCTCCAGCGTATCGTCCTGCGAGCGGTCGTCGACGAACACCAGCTCCCACGTCGCGTCGGGTAGCTGGTCGAGCACGGGCGTCAGCCGGCGCACGAGGCGCTCCAGGTTGGCGGCCTCGTTCAGGACAGGGATGACGATCGAGATGAGGTCGCGGGCCATATCGTACAGGTGGTTTGCGGGGCAGGCTTTCCCCGGTTCGCGGTCGAGCGGCGGGAAGCTGGTCCCGCGCCGTTCATCCCACATCCCGGTAGATGCCGCATCGCCTCCACAATTACAAGGCGTTGCATGAACGGCGGCAGAACGGACGCGGGCTGGAGGAGAGTGGCATCCTGTATGGGTAAAGAGACATCAATCATGGTGGGGCCCGCGTCGAACGAGGCAACGGCAGTCGACCGCAGAGGATGTCTCCGCGGTCGTGATCAAGCCTTGCCATCGCTGAACCGGTATTACAGACAGCGGGTGATGGTGGAGCCGCACTTGGTGTAGCGGATCTCGTCCCAGGCGCAGCAGGGCTGGGCCTTGTCGCAGACCCACGTGGTCGACTTGCCGTCGGGGAACTTGTGCCGGCAGACCTTCTGGTCCTTGCCTACCTTGGGTGCGGCGGCGGCCTTGGCGGATAGGGCTTTTGCGTCCTGGGCGAACGCTGAGACGGGGGTGAACAGGGATACGGCCCGAGTTGCGGCGGCGAGCAGGCGGAACATGGCAATCTCTCCTCACATGGACAATTGAACAAGTGCACTTTGGCACTGCCGCGGCCATCCTGGCAATGACGTGGCCGCATCAGGGCCACGAAACTCGTTGAAGCCCGCGGGTATCTTCTCTGGTGGGTCCGGACGGGGCGCAATTCACGGTCTTGCACGGCCGTTGGCTCGGTCCTATGCATAGGACCAACGATCACCGGATTCCGCGCCCGCCCAGAGGAGCCCCCCAATGCAGGCCACCGCCACGCCCACCAGCGATGCCGCCACGCGCCAGAAGTACTACGACACGATCGCGCCGCAGGCGCTCGCGCCCCTCTGGGAGGTGCTGAAGGGCCTGGTACCGCCGGAGCCGCGCTCGAAGGCCGTGCCGCACGTCTGGCAGTATTCCAAGGTGCGCCCGCTGCTGCTGGAAGCCGGCAAGCTGTTGACCGCGGAAGAAGCAGAGCGTCGCGTGCTCGTGCTCGAGAACCCCTCGCTCGCCGGCCAGTCGCGGATTACCAGCTCGATGTATGCCGGCGTGCAGCTGGTCATGCCCGGCGAGATCGCGCCGGCACACAAGCATACGGCGTCGGCTCTGCGCTTCGTGCTGGAGTCCAAAGGCGGTTACACGACGGTCGCGGGCGAGCGCACGATCATGAGCCGCGGCGATTTCGTGATCACGCCGAATGGTGCCTGGCACGACCACGGCCAGGAGGCCGACAGCCCGATCATCTGGGTCGACGGGCTCGACCTCCACATGATCAACTTCTTCGAGTCGGGCTTCATGGAGCACCACAACGACAAGAAGCAGTCGCTGACGAAGAAGGACGAGGAGTCCGTCGCGCGCTACGGATCGGGCCTCGTGCCGATGACCGGCGAATCGCCGTTCGGCCTGACCTCGCCGATCTTCAACTATCGCTTCGAGAAGAGCCGCGCGGCGCTGATGGACATCGTCGGTCAGGGGCGGTCCGATGCGCACATCGGCTACGCGCTGCGCTACGCCAATCCGTTGGACGGTGGCTGGGCGATGCCGACGATCGCGACGTGGCTGTCGCAGTTCCCGAAAGGCTTCGAGTCGAAGGACTATCGCTCGACCGACGGCCGCACCATCATCGTCGTGGAGGGTGAGGTGACCGCCGAGATCGACGGCAAGAAGTTCACCATCGGTGAAAGCGACATCGCGGTCTGGCCGGCGTGGGCGTGGGGCCACCTCCGCGCCGACAAGGACTCGATCTTCTTCACGTTCTCCGATCGCGCCGCACAGGAGAAGCTCGGCATCTGGCGCGAGGAGCGGCGGTAGGGCCGATCGAGCCGGCTCCGCTGGGCCGGCTCGCCCTGTCACACGAATGTATCCGGACGCTCCAGGTACTTTGCGAACAGCGGATCGGCCTGGATCTCGATCGGGAGGGGAAGTCCCACCACGGAATCGAAGAACGGGGTGGGCTTCTTCTTGTGGTCCAGCGTCGTCTTGGCGATCTCGATGCCTTTGTCGAAGTCGCCGCGAACGAAGAGGAGATGATCCTTGAGTTCAGCGTTCGCAAGGCTGAGATCGCCGCCATGCTTGGCGCGGAGCTGCTGGTAGGACAGGGTGCTCAGGTAGAGCGCATAGCGCTGCTCGATGTCGTGCGAGAACAGCTTTTGCCAGATGAAGTACCACGCCACGCCGGTCACGGCGGCTGCGGCAAGGCCGATGAACAGCCAATACACCCACGGCGGGGCCGGCTCTGAGCCAGTGGCGGACGTGCCATTGGGCTTCGAGCTGCCGGAGCCGCTCGCGTCCGCAGTCTTGGCGTCTGGCGAGCCGGATGAGGCAGCCTTCTTCGCTCCTTCTTTGTTCGCGGCGCTGCCGGTAGAGCGGCTTTCTGCCTGCTTCTTTTCTTTGTCGGCCAGTTCTGTAAGTGCCCTCTGCGCAGCGATCCGAAGCTCGGACAGGGCGTTGGTGATGTCGGTCTTGGACAGCGGTGGCTCGGAGGCGAAACTCCAGGGGGTGGCGACCTTGCCGAAGTCATCGTCGGCCTGGAGGTGCAGTTGGACCCCGGATTTGATGCGTTGGCGCAGGGGATAGAGCCAGCGGTAGTACCAGCGGTTCATGATGCGCGGAACGAGGTCGCCGCTCGATTCCAGGAGCACCGTGCGCGTTCCGAGCTGTTTCTGGTAGTCGCGTGCGAACTCTTTGCTACCCGCT
>CAMDMH010000095.1 GCA_945901835.1 Devosia equisanguinis
AGCACCGCGGGTGTTCGATCCCGCCGGATCTCGAGTGGCACCGTCATCCAGACCTCCATCGAATCAATGGAGATATGGAATCACGATCTGGCGATCAGCGGAATCGCACCCACGCAACACGAGTCGAGATTATGAACCGACGGTATAACGCCTCAGGATCGCGCACTCGCGTTCCAGGCGGAGGCAGTTCACGTGCTCGTGCATTCGACCTCGCGTCACCACATCGATCTCGATCTAGCCGGCGAGGTCGCGGCCGGTAAGCGCAGCCGGATGTCGTTCGCACCGATGGTCGTCACCACCGGTATGCTCATGGCGTTCGAGACGATCGCGCTGATTCTCGGGAAACCCACGGGCACCGATTGCCGCGGCTGGTTCTTCAATCCACATCGCCCCGCCGTCGAGAGGCCGCGCTGGCGACTGGTCGAGATCGTGATGAAGCCGATCGTGCGGCGGTTCCTCGAGCGCATGATGAGGCCGTCATGACGCTCGAGCCGACACTCGTTGCCGACGTACTCGTCAACTTGTTCGGCGCTGGCGGTGCGATCGTCGTTGCCCGTGAAGTACGCCGCAGCGATCCCAATGGGCCGGTATCGCGCCGCATCGCATTCGCGCTTTGGTTCGTCGCGGTCCTCTTCGTAACGCGCGCGTGGAGTTGGTACTCGAATGGTCTCGTCACGGATGCGATTGTGACGACGCTGGCGTCGGCGACACCGCTCGTATCGCTGATCGTCGCGGAGGGTTTGCTCCGCCGCCACGCGCCACGCGGTCTGAAGCTTGCCCTCGTGTCGGCGCCGCTCGTCGTGTTCGGTGCGATGCTGCTGCCGTTCGTGCCAGTGCTCGTACAGGTGGCCTTGCTGCTGGCGACGGTGCTCGGCGGCTTTGTTGCGATTGCAGTTCTGCTCTGGACCCGCGACGCCGACAGCCTGACGATTGCCGAGAACTCAACCATCCGGCGCGTGCTGATCGCCGTGCTGTTCCTCGCGCCTCTGATCGTTACGGATTTCCGCTTCATATGGTCGGACATTCCCGTTCGGCTCGGCGCGCTCGGCGCGCTTGTCCTTATGCATGTCGGTCTCGGAGTCGGAACCTTCCACTCATCCTTACAGGGGCGCATGTCGATCGTAGCGGTCTATGCTGTCGTCGCGGCCCTGTTCGCCTTCGGCTACGTGTCGACCGGACATTCCGCCGGCGGCTTCGAGCAGTTGATGCGTGCGGCAGCCACGGGTGTCGCCGGCCTGCTGTTCGCGGGCCTGTTCGCTGAATCGCAAGGCGCCCGATCGGAACGCACGCGGGCCTCGGTTCAGCTCGTCGGCGCTTCGAGCCCGGAAGATTTCATGCACCGGCTGTCCTCCCATCCCCTGCTTAGCGATGCGCAACTTCTGCCGGATGAGGCACTGGAGCAGGTGGCTCACCCTGATTTTCAGGCGCTGTTAGAACATCATCCTACGTTGCGCCGTTCCGCAGCACCGTGGGGTTGCGAACCGACCGACGATGGCGTCGAGCGCGCGCTGTCGCTGATGAGGGCGCACGACGCCACGGACCTCGCCATGATCACGGCGAAGCCGTTGAGACTGATTGCGGTATCCCTGCCGGCCATGGCCGAGGATGCACGGATCGAATCCGAAATCGACGTGGCACAGATCGTCGGCGCGCTCGTCTACAGCAAGGCCACGACAACATGATCGAGATCCGCACAGGGGACCGACGCGCAGCCTTCGTGGCCGGCTTGTCCGCCTATGACGCGGCATCGGCATACGTCACGCCGATGTGGTCGGACCTCGACCGCGTGCTCGACCCAAGCCGCAACCCGTTCTGCGTCGATGGCCGCGGCCGCATGGAGTTGTTCACCGCCCACCTCGCGGGTCACCCCGTCGGTCGCATCGTCGCTTCCATTCACGACGCATCCAATGCCCGGCATGGGACCGAGAACGGCCAGTTCGGATTCTTCGACTGCATCGACGATCCAGTAGTATCTACGGCACTACTAGCTTCTGCGGAAAATTGGCTCGTCCAGCGCGGCGCGAAGCAGGTGGCCGGAAACTTCAACTTGACGGCGATGCAGATGATCGGCGTCGTCACCAGAGGCTTCGAAGCCCATCCCTACACGGACATGATGTGGAGTGGGCCGCACATTGCGGATCACCTGCGCGCGAACGGCTATGCTGCCACGGTTCCGATGACGACCTTCGAGACCGATCTCAACTCGATACCCGACGCTGGGCTTGCGAACGAAAGGACTGCCGCAGGCGCGTCGATGCCCGGCCTGACTTGGCATCCGATCACACGATCTTCGTTCAAGGATCGCATGGAAGACGCCCGGCTCGTGCTCAACGCCGGCTTCGATCGCAATCCGATGTTCGTTCCGGTGAGCGCAGAGGAATACACGTTTCAGGCCGGCGAGATGATGTGGATCATGGATCCACGATTGTCCGTCGTCGTGCACCACAATGGCAAGCCCGCGGGGGTCATCGTGTGCATTCCCGATCTCAATCCGTTCGTGCGCGCTGTCGGTGGACGTATTTCGTGGACGGCACCGTGGCACTTCATCCGGCATCGAACGAATCGCAATCGCGCGGTCATCGTCTACTATTCGGTGACGCCGGATTTGCACGGACGCGGGGTCAACGGCGCGATGCTCGCCCGCGTGATGCGCGCAGCTCGTGATGCGGGTTATCGGAAGCTCGGAACCACCTGGATCGCGGATTCCAACATCGCGAGCCTCAAGCAGATGGAGCGCATCGGCGCAGAGCCCCTGCACCGCCTGCACCTGTTCAGCAAGAAGCTGGGGTGACCGCCATGATCGATCTGACGCCCGATGATCTGAAATCTCTTGTCGCGCAAGCGCGCCTGGCGCCGAGCGTGCACAACATCCAGCCGAGCCGGTGGCGCTTCAAGTATGGAACCATCGAGCTTCTCGGGGATCCACGCCGTTCGATTCCCATGGCCGATCCGGAATGGCGTGACTGGCGCCTATCGCATGGCGCAGCGCTGGAAGGGCTCTCGATAGCTCTGGCTTCCCGCGGTCTCCAGATCGCAAAGCTCGATCTCGAACCACCGCGGCAGCTCCGCGCGACGGAGCCGATGCAATCGATCGCGCGCGTCACATTGGCCAGCCAGAACCAGCTTCCTCCGGCTGAACCGACTGCGACCCGCGCGAGCTGGCGTGGATCGTTCAAACCACTCCATACGGAAACTCAGTCGGACCTCGATCGACTGGCGGCTGCGCGCAACGATATCCTGTTGGTGAGAGACGCGGACGCCATCGCCGACACGGCGGATCTTGCCGACCGCGCCGGCTTATTCTTCTTGCGCGATGCCGAACACCGCAGAGAGCTTGTCGCGTGGATGCGCCCTGCTTCGTCGCACGCCGACTATCATCGGGATGGTCTCAATGCCGAAGCGATGTGCCTTGCTGCGGTCGAAGCCTGGGGTGCGGGTCTGGTGCTCGGTCCGCTCTTTCAGACGCTCGATCGCATCGGCCTCGCAGCGCCGCTGGTCTGCGAGCGCGCCAAGACCGTGACGGCATCTGCGATCGTACTGTTTCACCGTCCGAAGGGTGAAGATGCATTCGTCTCGGGGCGCGCTTTCTATCGCGCGTGGCTGGACATGGAACGGCAGGGGCTCAAGGGGTGCCCGATGTCGGCGCTCGCCGATTGGCCCGTCGCGCGCGCAGCGCTCGCCGAGCGTCACTGCGTGCCGGCTGACCGGCAGATCGTCAGCGTTTTCCGCATCGGCCGACCCAATGGCACGCCGAAATTCGCGCACGCCCGGCTGCCGGTCGACGAGTTGCTCGCATAGCTCAGAGAAGTTTGAGATACGCGATCAGCGCCTCGCGCTCGCGTTCGCTGATGCCATAGACTTCCCGTTCGTGGCCGCGATTGGCAAAGCCGGTCTTGCCGGTATCGATCTCCACCGGTTGCGCATAAGGCTGATAATCCGGCGGAAACGCCCACACGCCATCCCGCATCACGCCGTCTATCCCGACGTCGCTGACTGACAAGCGATGCCCGCCGCTCATGAACCGCTTGGGCCGCGATTGCGGCGTCAGGAGATGCCGCAGCGTCGGGATCGAGCCGTTGGTCAGATACGGTGCCGACGACCATAAGCCCGACAGCAGCGGCGCGGCCATCTTGCCAGTAACGGCTGCATCGATGATGCGCCGGCCGTGTCCCGTCTTGTCGATTGCGGACTTCAGGTTGGCGTCGAAGACCCTCTGGCGGCTCGGATCCGTGCCGACGTCGCCGGCCCAGTTCGGAAACGAGAGCAGGCGCGGCTCCGTCAGGTTCGCATCGTAGACGCCATGGCACGACTTGCAGGCGCGCGCATAGACGTCGCGTCCGGCGGCTGCGGCGGTCCGGTCAATGGCGCCGGGAAAGCGTGGCGGGCGCGACGCACTCAGGTAGTCGAGTACCAGTGTGAGGTCCGGGATCGCCGCTTCCGTCCGCTGCCGGGCAAGGCCCATGCTCGGCACCATGAAGAACGATGCGATCGCCGCGATGGGCTTGGTGTCGCGCGCTTCGGCCTCTGCCCGGCCGATTGTGCGAAACCGCACCGCCCCGCTTGGCGCATAGGCGCCGTCGGCGAGGAATGCCGAGCGGAACGAACGATCCGCGAGGTCCGGGATCGAAACGAAACCCGCGCTGGCATCGTAGCGTCCGGCAGGTGTGACACCGAGCCGAGCCTTCAGGGAGCCGACGCCGTTGGTGAGTCCGGGAGCGCCGTTGGCGAACGGCAGCGGCTTGTCGACGCCGGAGCTGAGCGCTGCGAGTTTCGCACGCGTCTGCGGAACCACGATCCATTTCAGCGATAGCCGCTCGCGCAGGGTCATGTCGGGGAAGAGACGCGCCACGGCCTCGAGCAGTCGCATCTCATCGGCACTGCCGGTCTTCAAGGCCCGATAGACGCCCTGGCTGAACGCTTCCAGATCGAGCGCTGTGTTGGGGCGACCGAGCACGGCAGCAGCAGGATTCGGCGTGCCGTCGGGGGTATATGCCGGCCCCGCATGACAAGCCGCACAACCGATGTTGATGGCGGTCACTCGCAACGGCGGCAGTGTGCGCTCGATCGTACCCAGCGAAAAGCCCAGCGGCACCCTGGCGCGACGTTACGAGTCCGGGCTCGCCGATGATCCTAGTCGGATATAGGAAACCGTAGCGCTTGAACGCCGCGCCGATATCCGCCCACGCGACCTTGCCAGGTTCGCCTTTGGTCTCGGCTAACGCGATGACGGCAGCGAGGATCGGCCAGGGCATCGCCGACGTTTCGAGCGTGTCGAGATCGATTGCGCCGAAGTCGCCGAAGGCAAACAATCCTGCTCCTGCCGGGTGCGCAGACTGGGCGTTGGCTTGCGACGCTTTCAGAAGAAGCGACGGCGCTGGCGAAACGCGCATCAATTCCCAAGCTGCGAATGCACCGAGCACCGCCGCGGCAGCCGCGACGAGCGCAGCTGAACGAATAGCCTTCCGCCCACCGATCATCAGGATGAAATCCGCGACTGCCCGACGGCAGAGTTACGCACAAAACCGTTAACGGTTTCGTGACGGGATGTTCACCGACCTCTGCACCGTCTCCAGACTGGGGCCCGATACGCGCTCGATCTCGCGGCCACGATAGACCGCGTCGCCGGATTGCGCACTGGCCGTGTCGAGAGCGATCGAAAACAGGAGCATGATCGGTTCTTTTTCATCGCGCTCACCTTGTCTGAGGATGACGCAGTGCCCTGTTCGCCGGTGCTCAAAGCGCGCCGCTGCGCTTTTTTTGCACCCGATTTCGATCGCACGACGCAATCCGCTCCCAGTGACTGCAAATTGTCATGTGGCGCTGATAGACGAGCGGCGCCGCCAAGGCTCGGCCCGTCAGTTCGTATGAGTTCGAGTAGTGATGTACGAGTTCGTTTTCATCTCCGTGGCCGCGATGGGCGTAGTCGCCGGCCTCTTCTATGTCGCGAATGCGTTCGAAGACTGACGGCCGCCGCAAGACGGCAACGCCAAGCCATGCACCATTCAGCTCCCGCCATCATCCAACCGCAGCACCGCCATAGCGCATACCTGATTGCAGTGGGCATTACTTGCCGCCGACAGCTTGTTCGCGCCGCAGAAGGTAGATGTCCATGATCCAGCCATGGCGACTGCGTTCGGCCGCACGAGTGGCAATGATGAGTGGTCCGGTTTCGGCGAGGGGGCCGGCGATGATCTTTTCTGCTGGCATCCCGAGATAGGCGCCCCACCAGATCGTGATTCCCGGCAGCGCCAGATATTGGAAAGTGCAATCCCCGTCGAGCATCACCACCAGAGTGTCGACCGAGGCTGGCCAACCGTTCTCGCGCAATCGCCGGCCGGTCGTCACGAGAAACGGAGCATTGATTTCGTTCAACGGGATCGCGTGCGATGCGCAAAGTGCCTGGATCGAGGTGATGCCGGGAATGGCGCGCACGCGCGGCGGTGGCGACAATCTCGCGGCAATCCGGTGGGTGCTATCATAGAGAGCGGGATCGCCCCAGACCAGCAGTGCTACGATCCCCGAGCTACCCAATTCCGCATGAATTCTCGTGGACCAGACCTGTGCGATGGCATCGTGCCAGTCATCGACGCCCCTGAGATAATCGGGGTCTTCGCGCCGACGCACTGGCACATCGAATTCCACGATCCTCACCGTCGGATTGGTGACCACTTCAGCGCAGATGGAACGGCGTAGCTCTGCGAGATCCGCTTTGTCCGGTCCCTTGCGAGGAATGAGGATCAGATCAGCCGAATTCAGCGCACGCACCGCCTGGAAAGTCAGATGCTCGGGATTGCCGGTGCCGATGCCGACCAGAAGCAACTCGATCATATCCGCGGCCCCTCGCTAACACGCGCCGAACGAAAACTTCTGCCGACGTCCGCACAAAAAGAACGAGCCGAGCCGCAAAGCGCAGGTGGTGTCGTCAATCGGATGCATCGGGGAGTGCGCCATAGAGAATGATCGCGGGCGCGCTCCCTGTGTCAGTGGCAAGCGTCGTTGCGAGGTCTGCAATGGTCGAGCGCGTCAGGCGCTGCCCGGGCTGGCTGACGGATTCGGCGAGCAGCGCCGGCGTCGTCGCGGGAAGGCCAGCCCCAATCAGTCTTTGCGCCAGCAGGGGGAAGGTTCGCTTGCCCATGAAGACGATCGTGGTGGCCATGGGGTCGGCGAGGGCCGCGAGGTTCAGGTCTTCGGGCAGCGCACCGGTCACGTCGTGTCCGGTGATGAACTGAACCCTGCGCGACATCAGCCGCCGTGTCAGTGGAATTCCGGCTGCCGCCGCTGCAGCACACGCCGATGGCACGCCGGGAATGATCTCGTAGCCGATCCCTGCCGCGCTCAGTGCGAGAATCTCCTCCTCGAGCCTTCCGAAAATGCCGGCGTCGCCCGATTTCAACCGCACGACCTTGAGGCCGGTTCTGGCATAGTCGACGAGCAGCCGGCTCAGGTGATGTTGCTTGGGCGATGCCCGCCCGGCGCGCTTGCCGACGGCGACGAGATCCGCACCGGGACGGGCATGCGCAAGGATCGGGCCGGAGGCCAGGTCATCGAACAGAACGGCATCGGCAGCCGCGAGACGCGAGACGGCTTTCAGCGTCAGGAGATCGGGATCGCCGGGGCCAGATGAAACGAAGGAAACGAAGCCGGTCATGTCGCCTCCGCGATATGATGGAAGAACGAGCCGGTGGCGCGACCGCTACCGGCCTGGACGCGGTACGATCCGGTTTCCGGCACCACGGCGCCGGCCGCATCCACGACCTGTGCCAGTGGCTTATCGGGTTGCTCAAGCACTGTCGCGTAGTGGAACTCATGCCCCCTGAGACGCGCGCCTTCGTGATGGCCGGGGACCGCGGCAGTCAGTGTGGCTACCCGATAGCCCAGATGCATCCGCCGCTTTTGAAATGTCGTGACCAGTCCGAGCAGACCCATCATCTCGTGACGCACCCCATCCGCATCGACCAAGCCGGCTCCCATCGTCATGTAGCCCCCGCACTCGCCATGCACGGGTTTCGTCTGGGCGAACGCTTGAAGCCCCGCACGAAATTGCGCCGCGGCCGAGAGTGTTCCGGCGTGCAGCTCAGGATAGCCGCCCGGCAGCCAGCAGACATCGGCAGACATATCGGGCCCTTCGTCAAGCAACGGAGAAAAGGCCACGATCTCCGCGCCGGCCGATCGCCACCCGCTGAGCAGATGCGGATAGATGAAAGAGAACGCAGCGTCGCGCGCCAACGCAATGCGCTGGCCTGGCGGGCACGGGGTTGCACCGGCCGCGAGGGTGCGCGTCGTCGCGCCGCGCGCGGCCTCGCGCAGCGCAGCGAGATCCACTTGGGATGAAATGAAGTCGCCTACTTCGGAGAGGATTTCGGCAAGTCGCGTGTGCTCCTGCGCCTGCACTAGACCGAGATGGCGCTCGGGAAGCGCCACCCCGGCTCGTTTCGGCAGCGCGCCGAACACGCGAATTCCCACCGCTTCCATGCCTGCACGCACGAGGGTCTCGTGCCGCGCGCTCGCAACACGGTTCAACACGACGCCGGCCAAGGTCACATCCGTTCGCATCGTGGCGAAGCCCAGCGCGACGGCGGCAGCGGACTGCGCCTGCCCAGAGACGTCGATCACGAGCACGACGGGCCACCCCATCAGGGCCGCAATGTCGGCACTTGCACCGGTGCCGGTTTCGCCCGGTGCGGCCACGCCATCGAACAACCCCATGGAGCCCTCGGCCAGCGCGAGGTCTGCGCCTTCCGCCGAGCGCACCAGCGCGGCGATGTCGCCCGAGCGCATCGCCCAGCTGTCGAGATTGACCGAGGACCGGCCGGAAGCCGCGGCGTGAAAGGCCGGGTCGATGTA
>CAMDMH010000096.1 GCA_945901835.1 Devosia equisanguinis
GCCTGGAGCACCTGGATCTGCGGCTCCGACTTTCCCTGCGAAGGAAATGACTCGGGACGATGCCTTGAAGGCGTCGCCGCGGGTGGCGATCGAGACCCCGGCACTGCGCGGCAGCGTTTCGCTCCGTGGCGGCCGGGTCGATGATCTCAGACTCGTCAAGTATCACGACACGGTCGAGCGCTCGAGCCCGAACATCGTGCTTTTCTCGCCCTCCGGTGGGCCCGACGCCTACTATGCCGAGAACGGCTGGGTGCCTGCCCCCGGCGTCGACCAGCGGATGCCCGACAAGGATACGATCTGGACCGCCGAGACGAAGGGCGCGCTCACGCCGACCAGCCCCGTGATGCTGAGCTGGAACAACGGCCAGGGCCTCACCTTCCGTCGTTCTGTCAAGGTCGACGAGAACTACATGTTCACGCTCATCGACGACGTCGAGAACAAGTCCGGCAAAGATCTGACACTTTATCCGTTCGCGCTGATCTCCCGACACGGCACACCGAAGATCGAAGGCTTCTACATCTCCCATGAGGGCCTCATCGGCGTCCTCGGCAACGAAGGCCTGAAAGAGATCGGCTATGCCGAGCTGACCGGCGAAATCGACAAGAACATCAAACGAAATCCGAATAGCGCGGCTGCCTTCCGGGAGTTCAAGAATACCACCGGAGGCTGGCTCGGCATCACCGACAAATACTGGGCTGCCGCACTCATTCCCAAGCAGGACCAAGAGTACGATGCCCGTCTTTGGTCGCGCCGCGAACTCGAAAAGAACTTCTTCCAGGTCGACTACCGCCAGCCCGGCGTAACGATTGCTTCGGGTGCCACCGGCTCTGCGGAAACGATGATGTTCGCCGGCGCAAAGGAAGTGCGCATCGTCGATGGCTACAAGAACGGCCTCGGCATCAAGCAGTTCGATTCGATCATCGACTGGGGCACGTTCTGGTACTTCACCAAGCCGCTCTATCTGCTGCTCGATTGGATCAACCGCATCGTCAAGAACTTCGGCGTCTCGATCCTGATCATCACCGTGCTCGTCAAGCTGCTGTTCTTCCCGCTCGCCAACAAATCGTATGAAGCGATGGCGAAGATGAAGAAGCTGCAGCCCGAGATGGAGAAGATCCGCGAGCGCTTCAAGGAAGACAAGGCGCGCCAGCAGCAGGAAACGATGGCGCTCTATCAGAAGGAAAAGATCAATCCTCTGGCCGGCTGCTTGCCGATGGTCGTTCAGATTCCCGTATTCTTCGCGCTCTACAAGGTGCTGTTCGTCCTGATCGACATGCGCCATGCGCCGTTCTTCGGATGGATCAAGGATCTCTCGGCGCCCGATCCGACGTCGCTGTTCAACCTGTTCGGTCTCATTCCGATTCCGGCCATCGAGCAGTTGGCGCTGGGCCATACCATCGGCGCCTGGGCCATCATCATGGGCATCACGATGTGGCTGCAAATGCAGCTCAATCCCCAGCAGCCCGACCCGATGCAGCAGGCGATCTTCAACTGGATGCCCGTGATGTTCACGGTGATGCTCGGCGGCTTCGCATCCGGCCTCGTGATCTACTGGGCCTGGAGCAACATCCTGTCGATCGGCCAGCAGTACCTGATCATGAAGAAGAACAACGTCGATATCCCGTTGATGGACAATATCCGTAAGACCTTCAAACCGCTGATGGAACTCGTGCTGCGGAAGAAATGACCGCGCCGCGCGGAGGCCTTTGGCCTCTGCCTCCGCTACAAAGGATTGGGACTGTATCCGTGAGCACCGATCCTGAATTTACGCCGGAGCAGATGGCGGCAGGCGAGCTGATGTTTGCCCGTCCCTGGCAATTCGTCATGGGCACGCCGACGCTGGTGTCGCTGCCGCCTGCCGATCGGCCGGAGATTGCTTTCGCCGGCCGCTCCAACGTCGGCAAGTCGAGCCTCATCAACGCGCTCGTGCGCCAGCATGGCTTGGCGCGGACTTCGAACACGCCGGGCCGTACGCAGGAGCTGAACTTCTTCGCGGTCGACGACGTCGCCGCCTACCTCGTCGATATGCCCGGCTACGGCTACGCCAAGGCCCCCAGGGACAAGGTCGACGCCTGGACGGCGCTCGTCCGCGACTATCTCCGCGGCCGCCGTGGCTTGAAGCGGGTCCTGTTGTTGATCGACGGGCGCCACGGCGTGAAAACCGCCGACGAGCCGGTGATGGACCTGCTCGACGAAGCCGCCGTTTCCTATCAGCTCGTGTTGACCAAGGTCGACAAGGTCCCCTTGCCGGCCCAGGCGGCCGTGCTTGAGAAGGTGGCAGCCGTTGCGCGCAAGCACCCGGCAGCCCACCCCGTGTTGCGTATGACGTCGTCCGAGACGGGGCAGGGCATGTCTGAGCTACGCGCCGAGATTTCGGTGATCTTGTCGACGCAATAGGCGCTACTGGAATACCCGTCCCAGCAAGCCGGCCAATCCAACGGATGCCAGCAGCGTCAGAACGCCACCGATGAATGCCGCCAAGCTCCACGTCACTATGGTCCTAGCGGCCGCGCGGGCATTGCCCGAGACACGGACTGTCGCCTGCTGCTCCGGCAGGGTCGTATCGACGATCATCCCGTCGGCGGCCACGGTACGCATCGTGATCGACAACTGTAATGGCAGGCGCCCGCGGCTGCGCGGCGTCACCACCCACCGCCAGCGAACCTCCTCGTCCTCGCGCTGGGCGGACCTGGAATCGAACCACTGCGTTTCGGGTGATGCGTTCTCGACCGAAAAGCCTCCGGCCGGCGCGCGCAGACGAACCGCGAGCGCGCGTGTGAGGATCTGCCCGCGTCCCTGCGTCGACAAGCCGTTGGAGGCCGCCGAAGTCGCGAAAACTGCCGACCGGGGAATCCGGATTTCGATGGTCGTAGCAGCCAGGTGAGGGATCTTGGCCGGAATGGCGTCGATCAGATCCGCTGGCTCGATCGGCGGCCGGCTGGGCTGAACGCTGGGCGGCTGAGAGGTGGCCTCTACCGCATCGGCAGATGCTCCGTCCGACCACGGCGCCGACGACGCCGGCGCGATCCCCGGGGCAAGGCCGATCCGGCGCACAGGCGCCTCGGCGACAGGCGGCACCGGCGGCGGCATCCGGACGGGACGTGTACCAGGTGAACCCGCTTGCGGGAGCGGCGTTGGCGCCCAATCCGACCCGGCAGAAACGGACGGCGGCGCGATCTGCGGCGCCCGCTGCTGAGCGCCGAGTTGGTCGGGCGAGAACGCCACCGCGGCATTGCCATCGGACATCCGCGGGTGAATAGACCCGTGCGATCCCCCGACTGAAGACGGCGGCGGCGGCGTCTGTCCGCTTCGGATCGCCGCAATCCGACGGCGCGCGGTCGTGACGGGGTCCTCGTCGAACGAATATGCTCCGCCATTCGCAGGCTGTGCCAGCATCGGTGCAGGGCCGGGCGGGGGTGCTGCACCGGGCTGTGGGAGGGGATGAGCCGCGGGCGGCTCTGCCTCGGTATTACTTTCGACGATGGCAGGTGCCGAGAGCTGGATCTCCGATACCGTGGCGGGCCGAGTGTCCCCCACGGATGCCGGCAGCGGTGGCGGCGCCTCTGCCGGCGCCGGGCGCTGAGCCGCATTCGATCGCTTGAGGGCAGCCACGGTATCCTGGAACTTCAGTCCAGCAGCGAGCAGGAGCTTGGCCGCTTCGCTTTTGCCCTCTCCGATCACCGCAGCGAGCACGATCGCGCCGTTTATCTCGTTGCGCCGGCTCTGCCGGGCAGCCGTCACCGCATATTCGAGGATCGTGCGCAGTGGGGGTGCGGCTTCTGGCATTTCGCCGGAGCCCGCGGGTTGTTGCTGGACGTACTCCGCGATCGAAGCATTGAGTTTCAGGAGATCGATGTTGCAAGAAAGCAATACCGACGAAGCGTCCGGATCCTCGACCAGCGCGAGCAGCAGATGCTCGAGCGTGACGGTGGCATGGTTTTGTGCCCGCGCGAGGTCGTGCGCGCGGCTGAGCGTTGAGCCCAGAGCACGGGATTTCGGCACCCAGGTAAGCGCATCCGCGAACGGCTGCGTCATCGCCTCGTCCCTCGAATCGAGTAGCTCGATATCACGATTGCACGCTCTCCCTGCCGGGGAGGTCCGAACCCTGCTGAACCGACCTTGTACTAACTGATCCGAACGCGAAAAGCAGCCTTCGGATCGAGACATGACATGTCTCGCCGGGGACAAGGCGCGCCACCCCCGGAGCATCATTCATGTCATGTGAATCGAGCATGAATGGGAAATACATTGTGAGTCGGCCCCCGCCCGCTATAAACAGGGGCGCAGGAACGGAGGACCAAATCCAAGATGAGCGCGAATCAAGCATCTGGCAAGGCCGAGAATTCTGCTTCGAGCAATGGTAGCGGCAACATATCCGCACATGACCAGGCGCGGATTCTGGCAGAGGCCCTGCCCCATCTGATCCGATATGACGAGGAAACCGTCGTCATCAAATTCGGCGGCAACGCGATGGGCGACGAGGCATTGGCCGACGCCTTCGCCCAGGACATCGTCTATCTCAAGCTGTCCGGCATCAACCCCGTGGTGGTGCACGGCGGCGGCCCGCAGATCGGCCAGATGCTGAAGAAGCTGCAGATCAAGTCCGAGTTCGTGCAGGGCCTTCGCGTCACCGACAAGCCGACCGTCGAGATCGTCGAGATGGTGCTCGCCGGCGCGATCAACAAGGAGATCGTCTCCGCCATCAATCGCCAGGGCGGCAAGGCGGTCGGCATTTCGGGCAAGGACGCCAACCTGATGCGGGCGAAGCGCATCACGCACCTGCCCGATCCGGAATCGAATCTGATGAAGGCCGTCGATATCGGCTACGTCGGCGATCCCGAGGAAGTGAACCCCTACATCGTCGAGATGCTGTCGAAGTCCGACTTGATCCCGGTGATTGCGCCGATCGCCCATGATCGCGATGGTCAGACATTGAACGTCAACGCCGATACGTTCGCGAGCGCGTTGGCAGCCAAGCTGAAGGCGAAGCGGCTTCTGCTGTTGACGGACGTCGCCGGAGTTCTCGACAAGGACAAGAAGCTCATCTCGCATCTGACAGTGCCCGAAGCGCGCCGCCTGATCCGCGAAGGCATCATCACCGGCGGCATGATTCCGAAGATCGAAGGCTGCATCGAAGTCGTGGAGGCCGGCGTCGAAGGCGTGGCGATCATCGACGGCCGCGTGCCGCATTGCGTCCTGCTCGAGCTGTTCACACCGCATGGGGTCGGCACGCTCGTGGACCGCGCAACGGAGTCCCAGCGGTAGCCGTATGAGCAAGACCGGAAAGCGCCCCACCCCACTCTCGAGTGCGACGGCATCGATTGTCACTCAGGTGCGGTCGCAACGCGGTTTCGACCGCACGGCAGTGTGGATCTTCGATCTCGACAACACGCTCTATCCGCCGGAATGCCGGCTGTTCCTGCAGATCGACCAGCGCATGGGCGAGTTCATCCAGCGCCTTCTCGGCGTCTCGTTCGAGCAGGCCCAGCACCTGCGCAAGACCTACTACCGCCAGTTCGGCACCACCCTGTCAGGCCTCATGAAGGTGCACCGCGTCTCGCCTGGGCCGTTCCTCGACTACGTCCACGACATCGACCTCACAGCCATCGCTCCCGACGCGCGCCTCCGAACCTCGATCGAGCGCCTGGAAGGCCGCCGCCTGATCTTCACCAACGGCTCGCGCAGGCATGCCGAACGTGTGGCCGAACGGGTCGGCATCCTCGATCTTTTCGAGGACATCTGCAGCATCGAGACCTGCGACTACACACCCAAGCCGACCGCGGCCGCGTTCGACCGCATGATCGCGCGCCATGGCGTCTCTGCGGCTCACTCGGCGATGTTCGAAGACATGCCGCTGAACCTCGAAGTCCCTCACGCGCTGGGCATGACGACGGTACTCGTGCACGACGAGGCGGGCGATAATCCCTGGCGGGTCGGGCACGCGGTCGCCAAGTCGGCGGCGCCGGACTATATCCATCACATGACGACCGATCTCGCCGCGTTTCTCGATGAATTGCCAGCGCCATCGACAGGAGCAACGCCGCGCGGCGACCAAGGAGCAGACGATGGGCCGCGTTGAGATCTTCCGCATCGGCGGCATTCCGATCTTCCTCGACTTCTTCTTCGTTCTGCTCGCTGTGCTCTTCAGTTGGCCTTACTGGTCGGGCGGAAGCAACGTCGGCATGTCCGCAGGGTTCGTGCTGATCATCGGGCTGTTCATATCCATCCTGCTCCACGAGCTGGGCCACGCCTGGGCTGGCCGCGCGTTCGGCGTCGGGACGCGCGCCATCGAGATCAATGGCCTCGGCGGACTTTGCTATTTCGAGCGCTCGCTGCCGGCGAAGGTCTGGCCGAGAACCGCGGTCGGCCTCGCCGGCCCTTTCGCCAATCTGGTGCTGTGGCAGGGTTTCGATATCGCGGCCGACCTTTCGAGCGACGCCGGCGGCGGCGTTCTGGGTGTGGTCCTCAACCAACTCGCCCATGCCAACCTTCTGCTGCTGATCTTCAATCTGCTACCAGCGTTTCCGCTCGACGGTGGCAAGGTTCTGGAAGCCTGGCTGACGCCGCTCACCGGCGCGATCTGGTCCATCCGCGTCGTCGCCGTATTGGGCCTCGCCGTGGCGGCCTTCCTGGCATGGCGTTCGTTCCCGGGCAGCATGTTCATGCTGATGCTCGCCGTCCTGATTGCGATGCAGAACTGGCAGATGCTGCAAAGCGTCGGCGGCATCGGCCGGCGTTGACACGGTCGCCGGTCGCTGCTGTGCTATCGGGCAGCCGGACAAAGCCGAGGAGTGCCGCCGATGACCACGTCTCAAGCCCCCACGAAGAAGTTCGCGCCGCCGACTGTGGACAGTCTGTCGGTGCGCGTCGTCGTCGATAGCCGCTACGAGCGCTTCCTGCCCAAGCACACGCATGATCACGTCAAGATCGAGCACGTCGGCCAGGTGCCGCGCCGCCAGATGACGTCGCTCGCCTGCGAGTGGGGCCTGTCGCTCCATCTCCAATCGACGCGCGCCGGCGCGCCCGCGCAATTCATGCTCGATTTCGGCTACACGCCGGAGATCGTGCTGCGCAACGCCGACCTGCTCGACATCGATCCGGGCAAGATCGACGGCCTGATTCTGAGTCATGCCCATCGCGACCACTTCGGCGGCCTCACCGGCTTCGTCACGCAGCATCGCAGCAGGATGCGCGACGATCTCTGCTTCTATAACGGCGGCGAGGAAGGCTTCCGCGAGAAGATGCTGGGCGATCCCAAGGACCCTATCTCCTGGGGCCGCGTCGACCGCACGACGCTGACGGCTCAGGCTGTGAAGCCGTGCAGCTGTAGTGAGCCGCACATCATCGAGGAGCAGGCTTTCACGACCGGATTCATTCCGCGCAATTCGTTCGAGACCGTCAGCGGTGGCTCGATGGTCTACGAGTACGACCACTTCACCGAAACCGAGCGCCGCGGCAAGCTCATGAAGGACACCCACCCCGACGAGCACGCGACCTGTTACATCGTGCAGAGCAAGGGCCTCGTGGTGATCTCGTCGTGCGGCCATGTCGGCCTCATCAACACGATCAAGCAGGCTATGCATGTTTCCGGTGTGTCCAAGCTGCACGCCGTGCTCGGCGGCTTCCACCTCGTGACCGCGCCGCCCGAATACATCGAGCAGACCGTGGCAGAGCTCGAAGCCTTGAACCCGGACGTGGTCATCCCCATGCATTGCTCGGGCGAGGACTTCATCAATTCCCTGCGCCGCCGCATGCCGGCCAAGCTCGTCACGACCAACGTCGGCTCGCGGTTCACGTTCACAGCATGAGATATGAATGACCGGCAGGACATATTCGGAAGTGATCCTTGCCTCGGGCAGCGCGGCCAGGCGCAGCATGCTCGAAGCCGCGGGCGTGGCGTTCCGGGTGGTTCCCGCCGAAGTCGACGAGGACGAGATCCGGCGCGCCTACACGGCGAATGATCCGGATGGAACGCCGACGGGCGTTTCCCGCGTCTTGGCGCGCGCGAAAGCCGAGGAAGTGAGCCGGCGCTTTCCGGCCGCGTTGGTGATCGGCGCCGATCAGGTGCTCGAGCTTGGCCGTGAGATCTATAACAAGCCTGCGGACATGACCGCGGCCCGGCGCCACTTGCGCGCCCTGTCGGGCCGAACTCACCGGCTGCTTTCGACAGTTTCGCTGGCCGAAACCGGTCACGAAACCTGGAGCTATCTCGACGCGGCTTCGCTGTCGATGCGCGACTTCAGCGACGATTTCCTCGACGGCTATCTCGCTCGAACGGGTGATCGCATTTGCGCCTGCGTCGGTGCGTATGAACTCGAAGGCTTAGGCGTCCAGTTGTTCGAGAGCATCGAGGGCGATTACTTCACCATCCTCGGCATGCCGCTGCTCAAGTTGCTCGCCGAGCTTCGCCAGCGTGGCGCCATGCCAACGTAAATTATCGTAGGTTGGGTCAAGGCCATTGGCCGCGACCCAACACATTGCCGGATTTCACTCGACGTTGGGTCGCGCTTCGCTTGACCCAACCTACGAACTCGAGCGCAAACGCGCTACAGCGGCACCAGCTCCGCCAGGACGTGCACGAAATACCAAGTCTGCGGGGTCATCATCAGGGCATAGCCCCCGCGCATGATGCCGTGCACCCGCGCCGCGCGCAGCGACATCACGGTGTCGCCGGCGGTCAGCCGCTTGACCTCGGTTGCCGGATTGATGATCGCCCTGGCGATGATGCAGGCCTCGGGGCTGAACTGATTGATCTCGGCCATCGCCCGCTGAAGCGGCACCTTGTCGGTGTAGTGCGCCCGAAGAACCGTCTCTAGCTGAACGG
>CAMDMH010000097.1 GCA_945901835.1 Devosia equisanguinis
AAGAATTCCATGTCTCGGTCGGCCACGCCCCACTCGTGCTGTAACGCCCCGCGCGTCCACAGCGCCGCCGTCTGCTGATACTCCGTAACGCCGACGCGACGCCCTTTAAGGTCCTCAGGCCGCTCGATCCCCGCCGTCCGCCGCACGAGAATATTCGCATGAAAGAACCGCCGCGTCGTGAAGATCGGCAGTCCCACAAAACGATCATCGCCTTTCGCCACCGCGATCATCAGCGACGAAAAGCTCATCTCCGAAGCGTCCCAATCCCCGAACTTGAGCTGGCGCCAGAAGATCTCGCCGGGATTGCCGGGCGTGCAGACGAGATCGATCCCGTCGGGCTTCACCGTCCCGTCGAGGATCGGCTGGGTCCGCGGATTGGCAACGAAGGCTACGGAGAGCTTGAGGTCGGACATGCGGGCGTTCAATCTCCGTAGACGGCCTTCACCTTCGCGGCGAGTTCGGGCGGAATGGCCGCGACATCAGCGACGAGCGCCTGCAGGTCTTCCCCGGTCATCGGCTCGACCGGCAATCCCATCGGCTTGAACTCGGCCAGGAACTCGGGATCCTTCATCGTCGCATCGAACGCCCGGCGCAAGGCGTTGACGCGGGCGGCCGGTACTTCCGGCGGCAACTTGAACGATTTTCCAATCTCGACCGCATTGAGCACAGCCTTCAGGATGGCACGCTGCTCGTCCGACTTCGCCAGTTCGAACGCGGTCGGAACATCGGGCATCTCCGCATGCCGCTTTGCCGCGAATTGCAGGAGGATGCGGACCTTGCCCTCGCGAATCCAATCCGCGTGCAGCGACTTCAGCGCTTCCCAAGAGGTCGAATGCCCTTCGGTTTCCCCGCGCTCGAGCGCCAGCATCGCTTCGGTCGAGGACTTGTAGCCCATGATGATCTTGAAGCGCGTGCCCAGCAGTTTGTTGAGCACGTTCGGATATACCGACACCGTCGAGCCCGCTCCCGTCGCCCCCAGCGTGATCTCGCGCTCGTACGCATCACGGACGGACATCGCCTTCGACGTCTGCCAGACGAACAACTGGTTGACCGAGGTCGAGACCCGCCCGATCCACTGGAACTTCGCTGTCTCGAACCGGATGTTCGGCGTGCCGAGCTTCTCATCGAGCGGCAGCGCGGGCGCGGCAAGTCCGATCACAGTCCCGTCCTTGGGCGCTTGGTTGTAGAGCCAGTTCGCCGCAGCCAACCCACCTGCTCCCGGCATGTTGCGGGAGATGATACGCGGGGTGCCGGGAACATGCTTCGACAGATGGCGCGCGACATGGCGCGCATAGACGTCGTTGCTGCCGCCGGGTGGGAACCCGACCACGAGATCAAGCGTGCGGCCGGCATAGAATGCCTCCACCGTCGTATCCGCCGGCTGGGCCAGCGCCCCGCCTGCTCCAGCCGAGCAGCCCGCCCATACCCCAACCGACAGCCCGAGCAGCACCAACCCTGCGCCATGAGGTCGCCGCGTGTCGCCCCGTGACAGCTTTCCGCCTCTGCCAGCCATCGAGCCCTCCCCGAGATGGCGCGCTTGGGCGCCTATCGAGCGCTAATCGTAGTCCGATCCGAGACCAAAGCGCTACAAGACCTGTGGTTGGCGCCAGTGGACCGCGGGCAGCCTGCCCCGCACACCGGCGTAAACCAGAAAATCCGTTGACCTACGATCGATTGGACGCCAGCGCTCCAATGGATTATGAACAGAGTATTGCCCGACACCCCGCGCTCCCGCGCGATGACCGCGCATAGACCAATCCTTCTATCCATCCAAGGAGGCCCCCCGTGAACCTCGTATCCATGGCCCTGCAGTATCTGACACCGGTCCTGGTCGGGAAGCTGGCGTCCAGCCTCGGCATCAATTCGACGATCGCCAACACCATCGTGCGCGCGGCCGTCCCCGTGATCTTGGGCTCGCTCGTCGGCAAGACAGCCAAGCCCGAAGGCGCCCGCGGGTTGTTCGATATACTGGCCAAGCAGGACACCGGTCTTCTCGGCCGCCTCGGCACCGTCCTCGGCACCCCGCAGCAGAAGACGATCGCGGAGCAGGGCTCGAACGCCCTGGGCTCGCTGCTGGGCACATCTTCGCTCGGCTCCCTCGTCGGCGCGGTCTCGAAGTACGCGAACGTCGACAATACCGCGACGACCGGCATCATCGGAATGCTCGCGCCGATCGTACTGGGAACGCTGAGCCAGCAGCAGAAGAGCGCCAACCTCGATGCGGGCGGCCTCGCCAAGTTGCTCGGCGATCAGAAGTCCAACATCGCCTCGGCCATTCCCGCCGACCTCTCGCGCATGTTGGCGGGGACCGGCCTGCTTGATGCCATCACCCCGAAAGCATCAACGACGCCAGCAGCAGCCATAACGCCGGCAAAGCCTTTCAACGGCTGGCCGTGGGCAGCGCTCGTCGCAGCCGCCAGTCTCCTTTGGGGTTCCTGGTTCGGTGGCGACCCGGCCCCTTGGGCAGCCGTCCCTGCGCCACCGCGCTTGATGGCCGGCGCGACCGACGTCTCGGGCGAGTTGGACACCGCGCTGAAGTCGCTGCATGGCCTCCTGTCGACCGTTAAGGACAAGGGCTCGGCCGAAACCGCAGCCCCGAAACTGCGGCTGGCGCAAACGCAAATCGAGCGCCTGGACACTGCCGCAAAGCAGCTCCCCACCGATGGCAAACGCATCCTCGCCGGATACGTCGCCGCCTGGCTGCCGGTGATCACGCCGGTAATGGCATCCGTGCTAGCCAACTCCAGCGCCGGACCGATCGTGAAGCCCATCCTCGATGCGATGCGCGGCAAGCTCGAAGCGCTTTCGAAGGGCTGACGCCCGAGCTTCATACGATTTACCCAGGCCGGCGCTGGTCACCAGTGCCGGCCTCGTCGTATATGCTCCTTCATGAAGACAACCTTGGAAGACATCGCGACACGCACGGCCCTCGCAGCCGCCGTCGCGACGAGCATCGGCGCCCAGACCGTTGCGATCACATCGGCCACGAAGCTCGCTGGCGGCGCCGTTCAGGAGAACTGGCGGATAGATGCGACGGTCGACGGTGGAGCGCGCGCGGGCACCCACGCCTGGGTCGTGCGCACCGACGCCAGCGCGCGCATTGCGTTGAGCCTCGACCGCGAGACCGAGGCGAAGGTCCTGGCTGCCGCTCATCTGGCCGGCGTGAAGGTCGCCGAGCTCATCGCCACCGCCGGCGCGGACAGCACGCTCGGAAAACCTTACGTCGTGCAGAACTGGATCGAAGGCAGCGCCCAGGCCCGCCGCATCGTCCGCGATCCCGACGCTACCGAGCACGGCCCTGCCATCGCACGCGAACTCGCCGCTGAGCTCGCCCGCATCCACACGATCACGCCGCCACGGCCTGAGCTGGCCGCCCTCCCGTTACCCCTGCTGACGCCGGCGCGCGCAGAGGTCGCACGGTTGCGTGCAGCACTCACCAGAGCGGGCGAGCCCCGCCCGGCCCTCGAATACATCCTCTATTGGCTGGACCAGCACGCCCCCCCCGCGCACCCACTGGCGCTGGTGCACGGCGACTTCCGCACCGGCAACTACATGGTCCGCGGCGGCCTCCTCACCGGCATTCTCGACTGGGAATTCGCGCACTGGGGCGACCCGGACGAGGACATCGGCTGGCTTACCGCGTGCTGCTGGCGATTCGGCAACGACGCGCTTGAGGCGGGCGGCATCGCCCCGCTCGCCGTGTTCCTCGACGCCTACGCGGCAGCCTCCGGCCGTACTGTCCATGCCGATGCCGTCCGCTACTGGCAGATCATGGCGGCTGCAAAATGGGCGACGATCGCTGTGTTGCAGGGCGATCGTTTCCGCCTCGGCGGCGAAGCCCGCCTCGAACTCGCGCTGACCGGCCTGATGCCGGCAGAGATGGAACACGACGCACTCACAGACATTCTCGCCTGGGGCCGCGCCCCGAAGGGAGGCCCGAAGTGGCAGTGATCCAATGGCTATGAGACGCATCGCACCCGACAGCTTATTGGAGCTGGCGCTCGCCACATTGCGCGATGAGCTGATGCCGGCGCTCCCCGCCGACAAGCGCTACGCCGCCGCGATGCTCGCCAACGCGCTGGAAATCTCACGCCGCGAGATCGCCACCGACGTCGATCAGCCCCTCTGGAAGCTGCTCGACGAGTACTACGACGACGGCGACGGCACCCCCAAGAAACTCGCCACCGACATCCGCTCCGGCATTGTCAGTGAATCCACGCGCCCCGGCGTCGGCCAACTCCTCCTCGCCATCCTCGAGTCCGAACTCGCGATCACCAACCCGAAGTTCTTGGACGGGCGCGGTTAAAGGCGGCTTACGAAAGATCAGAGAGCAGCTTGTCGCCCGTCGATAGCGGAGCAGAAGAGTTCCAGAAGCGTGCGCGAAGCCGTGGCGCAAGCCACCACGATACCGGCAGAGAGATCGCGATCGTGATCGCGATCATGAACGGCATCAACTCTGCCGCACGATCCTTGAGCGGCGTTGCGAGCAGTATGATGGCACCGATGCCGAAGAAGACAGCCTGGACCATCATGAATAAAAGCGCGGCGATCGCCAATCTCGTCGACATCTGAACACCGTTGTCCGAGTTCTTTCCCAAACAACGGCGTCCTGACATCAAAAGTTCCGCCGCCCAGATGCGTCTCGACGGAGGCACAAGCCGGTACGGTCGAACAAGGGTGCGGTACGCGCATGCTCGCTACCGCGCCCTACGGAACGGCTGAAATCGCCCCCACCGCACGGCGGCGGGGAAGCCCCCCCCTCAAACCCGCTCGACGATACTCAGCCCACCCACCCGGTCTATCAGGTAGAACAACCCGCGGTCGTCGACGGTGATGTCGTTGCTCGACACGCGGCTCGCGCCCTTGGCCGGGTCCGGCATGTACCACGCGACTTCGCGCGGCGCCTGCGGGTTGCCGATGTCGATGATCCGCATGCCCTGCGCGAACCACGCGAACGGGATCTCGTTACCAGTCACTTTCTCGCAGGGCTGATGGCACGCCGTCATCGTCGGCGACGGCCGGCCCACGATGCCCTCCACCTGGAAGCTCGATACCGGCACGGGATTGCGCTCGTCCGTGATGTCGACCATCCACATGAACGCCGCCGTGTCGTTCTCCTGGCGGAACACGTCCTCGTCCGCGACCAGCAGATACTTGCGCCCGTTGATCTCGTGCGGGATCGGCAGCGCCGTATGTGTGGGACACACGAACGGCGGCGACCAGTCGAGACCCGACACGAATTTCGGCTTCGACATGTCCTCGATGTCGAGGATCGCGAATCCGCCGAGCCAGTAGCTCGTATAGAGCCGGTTGCCCATCCGAAGCGGATGGTGACAGCGGTGAGCGGTCTTGTCCCACGTCGGCTTCTCGCCGCCCGCGACGTGCTGGCCCGGCATCCACCACCGGCCCACTTCGGTCGGCTTCGTCGGATCTTTCAGATCCATGATCATCATGATGTTGCCGACGTAGCCTTCCTGCGTCGGCGACATGTAGACATAGCGGCCGTCGAAATCGTAGCGGTGCACGCCCACGCCGGCACTTGTCGACCACTTGGTGATCAGCTTCGGCTTCGTCGGCGTCGATATATCGTAGATGCCGATGCCGCCCTGCCAGCCCGATGGAATCGGATTGGTGTCGACGTGATTGAGCTCGTGGTTGACGATCATCAGGCCGTTGCCGACGCGAACCTTGTGGCTGTGCGTCCCGAGCGGCATGTCGAGCGTCGCGAGCAGCTTTGGGTTTTTCGGATCGCGAACGTCCACGACCGACGTTCCGTGCGGCGCCTTCATGTGCGCGATATACGCGATCCCATTCTCGACCACGACCTGTCCGCCGCCGGCGCAATCGTAATACCCGGCCTGTCGCAGGCCCTTCCCTGATGGCATGAACGTCTCCCTCTCGCCGGCTCCGTATCGAACCTGAGGGAAACATACATGCGCGGTGCCGTAGCGCCACAAAAAGCTGCTCCGCCAGGGCATGCCTGCCCGGCGGAGCCAATGAATGCGCTGTGCTGGAAACTACCTTCTCCGGCCATTCTCGAACACGCGGGCCCAATACTCCTCGGTGTCGCACTTGTTGCGGAAGTTGAGCTGGCTGGAAGATGTGCCCGTATCGCGCTTGCACAGGCCGTTGTGATCGACCGAGTGGGCGCGGCCATAGAAGCGCGCTCCGGTGTGCTTGACCTCGGCCTTGCGGTACCCGCGCTGTTGAGCCGAAGCATCGGTCGGCGCGAGTGCAATGATCGAAACGGTTGCGGCGAGGGCGGCGAACAGGACTTTCATGGCTATATCTCCCGAGGCTTGGTTTTGTTGCGCCCGGCTGCCGAAGCACCACCGGGCATGCACACAACCTACGCCTCGAGCCCGGCCCCCGCTGTTTCCAAGGGAACACCACAGCTACTCCGTGACGGCCCAAAATTCTCTGAATGCCAAAAACTCTGCACACCAATGAAAGCGCTCCGCCGCTGCCGTAGCAGGGCGGAGCGAATGCCGCGCGGACGTTCGAAAAACCGACCTCAGCGGTCGGCCTGACTTCCGCGAGCCATCGTGCGTGCCCAGAACTCTTCAACGTCACAGCGATTCTTGAAGTTCAGCTGACTGTCGGGCGTGCCGGTGTCGCGCTGGCACAGACCATTCTGCCCGATCGAGGCCGGTCGCCGGGCGACACGGACTGCTCCCGCCTTCGCCGCCTTCGACTTGGCAACCCGGCTGCGGCTCGCAGCCTCGGCCGGGGCCGGCGCAATCGTCGATGCCGCGAACAAGGCAATGGCTCCGGCAACGAATATCTTGATCATCGCAACTTCCTTTCGAGTTGTTTCGCCCAAGTATCACCTACGACCGAAGCCGCCGCGCTCCTGGCGGCGCCAGAACTCTTCGGTGTCGCAGATGTTGCGGAAATTCAGCTGCCCCGTGGGCGTGCCCGTATCCCGCTGGCACAGGCCGTTCGGCCCGACGGAAGCAGGCCGGCGTTGGGTGCCATGACCATAGTACACCTTCGCCTTCTTCTTGCCGTAGCCACGGCTGCGGGCCTCGGCGTCTGCCGGTGCCAGCCAGATCATGGACAGTGCAAATGCAAGCGCAGTGACCAATATCTTCATCACGAGCTTTCCTCCGGGTCGGTGAACGATACTGCAACCAGCCACGCGACTACAGCGCCGGGGTTGCGAACGTCGCAACTCAACAATAAGTGAGGCCGACGCAACATCGTGTTCCCGTTGGAACAGGTGCGAAAATATTCCTGCCGCCCTCCGTATCAATCGTCCATGCACATGTCGTAGGCGGCCTTCCAGGCGGGGCTTCGGGTCATCATCCACTTGGCGAGGTAGGGGCTGCACTCGCCCGCATCGGTCGCAGCGAGAGTCGCGGCGGTAACCACAGCTACGGCCATGCCGGCCTTCGCCGCCTGAGCCTTAGCTGCTTGTGCTTTCATCATCCGCGCCTGCTGGGCCTGCGCCTGGGACATCTGTATCCGGGCCGACTTCGCCCCGCTGCTGCTCTGGGCTGATGCAGCCGAGGTCGCCGATACGGCGGCAATGAGAACGACGACGGCGGTGGCCAGGCTGGTGATCTTCGACATTGGGATGGTCCTCTCCGGTTTGATGTTTTCAGCGTCGTGTTGCCGCGCTGACCTGATGGGGAGAGAATGCCGTTATGATCGTCATTGCGCTGTTCCCGAGGGAACTCAGCCGCTTGGCCGCTCAGCCTGCGACGAAGAAGCGAGAGTCAGGCGCTACGACGGCTTTGGAGCCCCAACGAGCCCCCGTGCAATTCCGTGGATAATCAACGTGTGGCACATGGCGCCCGACAGCCATCCAGACGTAGTTTCGCCCCATTGGCGGCAGACAACGGCGACATTGCAATCCAGCGGGTAGAACGGGCCTGGAGGCAGCAGAGGCCTGGGGTGAAGCGGTTGGCTAGCACGTCGACGCGGATGCTCGAGAAGTGGATGTTCGAGAAAATCGGCCCACCGCACAGCTTGCGAGATGGCCAGTTTCGTGTTGACCAACGCGCCATGCGTGGCGGCCCATCGCCCCGCCGACTGCATGCCTTCCTCGAGCGTTCGGCGACGGATCCACAGGACCAATCATGACCAATGCTTTGAGTCACGACACCGGCTTCCTTTCGCTGTTCTTGTCAGCGCATCTCGTCGTGCAGATCGTGATGCTCGGCCTGCTGCTCGCTTCGGTGTGGTCGTGGGCCATCATCATCGAGAAGCTGTTCGCATTCCGCAAAGCACGCATCGAGGCCGACAAGTTCGAGCAGATGTTCTGGTCCGGCCAGTCGCTGGAAGAACTCTACAGCGCCCTGTCGCGCGGCACCGTGATCGCGACGGCCTCGCTGTTCGTCGCCGCCATGCGCGAGTGGAAGCGCTCCGTCGAAGGCTCGATCCGGGCGCTCGGCGGCATCCAGATGCGCGTCGAGAAGGTGATGGACGTCACCATCAGCCGCGAAATGGAGCGCCTCGACCGGCGGCTGCTGTTCCTCGCGACGGTCGGCTCGACGGCGCCGTTCGTCGGCCTGTTCGGCACGGTTTGGGGCATCATGACGAGCTTCCAGGCGATCGCAGCCTCGAAGAACACATCGCTCGCCGTCGTCGCTCCTGGTATCGCGGAAGCACTGTTTGCGACCGCGCTCGGCCTGCTCGCCGCGATCCCGGCCGTGATCTTCTACAACAA
>CAMDMH010000098.1 GCA_945901835.1 Devosia equisanguinis
AATCGCACCCACGCAACACGAGTCGAGATTATGAACCGACGGTATGAGTGGAGACGGCGCCAGCAGCCGCCACAGCTCCCACCGCCACGGCCATCACAAAAGCAAGGGGCTTGTCGGCGGGCTTCAAGATCGGTGGAGCCTGTTCGCGCTGTAAAGACCAATTCAGACGGGGCATTCGTCCATGAATCGCTATGTGACAGAAGAAGTAGAAGAAAGGCGCAAGCGGCAGCGTGGCCATCAGCCACTCGCCCCCGCGTCCGGTCAACCACGCGAGCAGCAGTGGCGACAAGAGGAACGCTAAGGTTGCAAGTCCGGCCATCTGGATGCCCCCGTTGAGCTTTAGATGCAAGAGTATCAGAGACCTCTTTCCCACCCATTACGCTGCGTCGGAGAGCCCTTATGAGGCTTGGCCATAAACATCGCACCAGGGAGATTGCCATGATTGACAGGGTCATCGTCGCCACCCGTAAGGGCCTGTTCACGGTTGAGCGTGCGGGCCCGACGCAGTGGAAGATCGCCAAGGCCGCTTTCCTCGGTGACAACGTCACGTATGCGTTGTCCGATCCGCGCGACGGTTGGCGCTACGCTGCACTCGACCACGGCCACTTCGGCTGCAAGCTCCATCGCTCTGAAGGTGGACGAGCGTGGGAAGAAATCGCTGTCCCCGTCTACCCCAAGCAGCCCGAGGGAGAAGTCGACAAGGATCCGATGGGCCGAACGATCAACTGGGCGCTGTCGAAGATGTGGACGATAGAGCCTGGCGGCCCTGGTGAAACCGGCGCGCTCTGGACGGGAACTCTACCGGGCGGCCTGTTCCGCTCGAACGATCGCGGCCAATCCTGGGAGCTGATGCGCGCACTTTGGGACGAGCCCTTGCGCAAATTCTGGATGGGCGGCGGCTATGAACTGCCGGGCATTCACTCCGTCGCCGTCGATCCGCGAGATCCCGGTGTCGTGCGCGTCGGCGTCTCCACGGGCGGGGTCTGGATCACGAAGGACAAGGGCAAGTCGTGGGCGATCTGCGGCAAGGGCATGCGCGCCGACTGGGTGCCGCCCGAGGTCGAATACGAGCCCAACGCGCAGGATGTGCATCGCCTCGTACAGTCCGCCGACCCGGACGAGTTCTGGGTCCAGCATCACAACGGCATATTCCGCTCGACCGACGCCTGCGCGAGTTGGAGCGCTGTGACCGAGACGGGGCCATCGCATTTCGGGTTCGCCGCGGTCGTCCATCCCAAACGCGCGGGCACGGCGTGGTTCGTTCCCGCGATCAAGGACGAGCGCCGCATTCCCGTCGACGGCCGCATGGTCGTGACCAGAACGCAATACGGCGGCAAGTCGTTCGAGGTTCTGTCCCAGGGACTACCCCAGACGCACGCCTATCATCTCGTCTACCGGCATGGCCTCGCCATCGACGACAGCGGCCAGCGGCTGGCCATGGGCTCCACGACCGGCGGACTTTGGGTATCGGAGGATGCCGGTGAAAGCTGGACGACCGTCAGCAAGGATCTGCCACCGGTCCACAGCGTCCGTTTCTGCTGACTCCCACGCACCGACCGGTCCCCCTCCCCCTCGTGGGGAGGGGATAGGGGTGGGGGGACTTTCCACGGTGGTCCTTGATCGCACCCCACCCCCGGCCCCTCCCCATCAAGGGGAGGGGAAAGAAGCGAGGCTGTCCGGAAACGAGCCCCAATTCCTTTGCGGCGTCCGGCAAGCGTGTTAGCTGCTGTTCCGGACAAGCTTTTCAGGGTTGCCGGAACTCATGAGCGACAGGCGTTTCGAGGGGCGGATTGCGCTGGTGACCGGCGCCACGCGCGGCATCGGCCGAGCGATCGCCATGCTGCTCGCGCGCGAAGGCGCGCATGTCGTCGCCGTCGGCCGGACGCAAGGCGCGCTCGAAGAACTCGACGACGCGGTCAATCTAGCCGGCGGCTCAGCCACGCTCGTCAAGATGGATCTGCGCAAGGGCGGCGATGTCGATGCCCTCGGCCCCACGTTGTATCAGCGCTGGGGCAAGCTCGATCTGCTGGTAGCAAGCGCCGGCGTGCTCGGGTCGTTGACGCCGATCGGGCATACGTCCGACGCCGACTGGAACGAGGTGCTCGACGTCAATCTTTCGGCGAACCTGCGGCTGATCCGAACGCTCGATCCTCTGCTGCGCCGCTCGGATGCGGGCCGCGCTGTATTTCTGACGTCCGGTATCGCGCAGCGCCCCCGCGCCTATTGGACAGCATATGCCGTATCCAAGTCCGGCCTCGAGGCGCTGGTTAAGTGCTATGCGGACGAGGTCGCAAACACTGCCGTCCGCGCCAACATCGCCAATCCCGGCGCCACGCGCACGGGCATGCGGATGAAAGCATTTCCCGGCGAAGATCCGATGACGCTGCCGACGCCCGAGGAACAGGGCGCGGCGATCATCGAGTTGCTGCTGCCGGGTGTGACGGCGACGGGTGAAGTTTTCGACTTCGCCAGGCCGCGGGGATGACGCCGCTCTCCGAGATCGAATCCTCGTCGCATCTCAGAAACCTTCGCACGCGCATGCGCGGCAACCGCGTGGTGCTCGGCATCTTCTTCATGGTGCTGGCCACGTCGATGTTCCCTTTCATGAACGGGGCCGTACAGCTTCTTTCTGCGCGCTATGGATCGGACCAGATCATCTGGGCGCGGGTCACGTCGCATCTTATCTTCATGCTGGCGCTTCTCCTTCCCAGCCAGGGCTTGCGTCTGTTCCACTCCAACCGGCTCGGCACGCAGATCATTCGATCGGCGTGCCAGCTCGGTTCGACCAGTTTTTATTTCACGTCCGTGAAATACCTTGGCCTCGCCCTGGCGACCTCGATCAGTTTCACCACCCCGTTCTTCGTGACGCTGTTTGCCATGCCGCTGCTCGGCGAACGCATCAGCGCGCATCGGATCATGTCGATGGTGGCGGCCTTCGCGGGCGTGCTCATCATCATCCGGCCGGGAACCGACGTGTTCCACTGGGCTGCAGTCGGCATCCTCTGCTCGGCCACCTTCTATGCGCTCTATCAGGTGTTCACACGCGGCGTCGCGGGACACGATTCGCCGGATACCTCGGTGATCTACAGCGTTCTGTTGGCGACGATCGTGATGTCGATCCTGATGCTGTTTCGCTGGAAGACGCCGGAGACGTGGGTGGACGTGGGGCTGATGTGCTCGCTGGGCGTTTTCGGCGGGCTCGGCCACTGGTGTCTGGCCAAGGCGATGACCTACGCGCCGGCGAATGTCGTCTCGCCGTTCCAGTACTGGCAGCTCATCGGTGCAGTCGGCGTCGGCTACATGATCACCGGCCAAATGCCCGACGCGTTCACGTGGCTGGGCGCGGCGTTCATCATAGGCGCGGGGCTGTTTCTCGCCTGGAAGGACACGCACGACAAAATGCTTGCGAAAGCCGGGGGCCCCCACCGGACCCCGCTCAGAAATCGACGACCATTCCGTCGTAGGCCGGAATGATGTGCGCGGGCAGTTCGCGCCGCAGCTTCTCGTAGTCGAGATCGATGTGGAGGTGCGTGACCACGGCGCGCTTGGCCTTTACGCGCGCGATCCACTCGAGCGCCTGCCCCACCGACCAGTGCGAGGGATGCGGCAGGAAGCGCAGCGCGTCGACGATCCAGATATCGAGACCGTCCAAGTGTTGTAGAGACTCGTCAGGCAGTCCGCTGATGTCGGGCGAATAGAGCACATCGCCGACGCGGAAGCCCAGCGACTGGATATCGCCATGATGCTGCGGCACGGGCAACAGCTCTATCCGGCCTCCCTCGCCTTCGATGACGATCGGCGTCGGCGCTGCGATGTCGTGCATTCGCAGAATCGGGGGATAGTTGCTGCCGGCGGGCATCTCGAAGCAATAGGCAAAGCGGGTCAGCAGGCTGTGCTTCGTGACCGGCTCGGCCCACACGGGGATGCGTTTCTTCATCGCGTAGGCGATCATGCGGAGGTCGTCGATGCCGTGCGTGTGGTCGGCGTGATCGTGCGTGTAAACGACTCCGTCGATGTGGCGGGTTCCGGCGCTCAGCAACTGCTCGCGTAGGTCCGGGCCGGTATCGACGAGAACCGTGGTCGTGCCGCCGCCGGAGCGCCGCTCGATCAGCACCGATGAGCGCCGCCGGCGGTTCTTCGGGTTCTTCGGATCGCACGCACCCCATTCGCCGCCGACGCGCGGCACTCCCGTCGACGAGCCACAGCCCAGGAACGTGAGCCGGTAGCTCATGCGGGCATCCCCGCAGGTGCGAGGGAGCGGGGAACCTTCCGGAACAGCCGGAAGAAGTTCTCGGTGGTCGCAACTTCGATCTCGTCGAGCGTCACGCCACGGGACTTCGCGAGCGCTGCGGCGGTGTGGCGGACGAAGGCCGGCTCGTTGGTCCGGCCGCGATGGGGCTCAGGCGCGAGAAAGGGCGCGTCGGTCTCGACCAGCAGGCGATCCAGCGGCACTGAATTGGCGACCTCGCGCAGCGCGTCCGACTTCTTGAACGACACGACGCCGGAGAACGAGACGTAGAGACCCAGGCCCAGCGCGTGTTGCGCTAGGTCCATGCCGCCGGTGTAGCAATGGAGGATCGCCGGGAACGCTCCGCCAGCCGCGTGCTCCTCCGACAGGATGCGGGTCGTGTCGGTCTCGGCGTCGCGGGTGTGGATTTCGAGCGGCAGGCCGGTGATGCGGGCCGCGCGGATGTGGCGGCGGAAGCCCTCCGCTTGGTTCTCGGGCGTGCTCTTCTTGTAAAAATAGTCGAGCCCGGCCTCGCCGATGGCGACGACCTTGGGTTGGGCTGCAAGGCGCACGAGTTCATCTGTCGTCACGTCGGTTTCCTCGTCGGCCTGATGAGGATGCGTGCCGACTGAGCAGAATACGTTGTCGAAGGCGGAAGCGATCTCCAGCAGTTCGGGCAGGCGCTTCACCCGTGTCGAGATCGTCACGGCAACCCCGACGCCCGCCGCTTTAGCGCGCGCGATGACGCCCGCGCGGTCCTCAGCGAACTGCGGGAAGTCGAGGTGGCAATGGTGGTCGACGAGCATCAGTCGGCATTCCCAGGCTTAGCCGCATTTGCCTTCGCAATCTGGGCTGCGCGCTCGGCGGCTTTCTTGTCGGCCTTGGCTTGCTTGGCGAGGGCTTGCGCTTCCTCGGATGATGTTCCGGTGGACGCAGCGGCAGCCGCATCCGGATCGATCCAGCGCGGGAACACGCCTTGTGGCGCGGGCAACGGCGTGCCGCCGACGAGACGGCCGGTCTCGCCCAGTGCTGCGAAGGTGCGAGCATCTGCGGAGACAGCCAGCAGGTCGAGTAGCTTGGCGCACGACGTGGGCATCGCCGGCTGCGCGAGGATCGCGATCTGGCGAACGATCTCGGCTGCGACGTAAAGGATAGTGCCGCGGCGTTCTTCAGACAGCGATTTGTCGAACGGTTTCTCGCCTGCGAAATAGCGGTCGCCTTCCGACACGACGGCCCAGGCCGCGTCGAGCCAGGTCTTGATGCCCTGCGTGTCCATGGCCGCGCGTGCGGTCGGGAGCATCGCATCGGCTTTGGCCAGCATGGCTTTATCCTGGTCGGTGAAGTCCGCCGGTTTCGGCAGCACGCCGCCGAAATTCTTGGCGATCATCGACAGCGAGCGCTGGGCCAGATTGCCGAGGCCGTTGGCGAGGTCGGCATTGATGCGGTTGACGATAGCATCCTTGTCGTAGCTGCCATCTTGCCCGAAGATCACTTCGCGCAGGAAGAAGTAACGGGTCTGGTCGAGGCCGAAGGTCTTAACGAGGTCGAAGGGATCGACGACGTTGCCGACCGACTTGGACATCTTTTCTCCCTTGTTGAACAGGAAGCCGTGGCCGAATACGCGCTTGGGCAACGACAGGCCAGCGCTCATCAGAAATGCCGGCCAGTAGATCGCGTGAAAGCGCACGATGTCCTTGCCGATGACGTGCAGATCAGCCGGCCAGAGCCCCCGGACATCGCCGCCCTTGTTCAAGGCGCCGGTCGCGGTGACGTAGTTGTTGAGCGCGTCGACCCACACGTACATGACGTGGCCCGGCGCATCCGGCACTGGGATACCCCAGTCGAGCGTGGTGCGGGAGATCGCGAGATCCTCGAGCCCAGACTTAACGAAGCTGACGACCTCGTTGCGGCGCTCCGGCGGCAGGATGAAATCCGGGTGCTTCTCGTAGTGCTCCAGCAGCTTGTCCTGGTACGCGGAGAGGCGGAAAAAGTAAGTCTCCTCCTCGGTCCACTCGACCTCGGTGCCGTTCTGCGTCTCGACGCGCTTTCCTTCGCGGATCTCGGTCTCGGTCTCTTTGAAGTAGGCTTCCTGGCGAACCGAGTACCAGCCGGCGTAGTTCTTCTTGAAGATGTCGCCGGCGTTCTCCATCCGCTTCCACAGCTCGACGCAGGCCTCGTAGTGGCGCGGCTCCGTGGTGCGGATGAAGTCGTCGTTGGACAGGCCGAGCAGGTCCGCCATCTCGCTGAAGCGTGCAGAGTTGCGGTCAGCGAGCGCGCGAGGCGCGAGGCCCTCCTTCTGCGCGGTCTGCTTCATCTTGAGGCCGTGCTCGTCCGTACCGGTCAGGAAGAAAACGTCCTTGCCGCTGAGCCGCTCGAAGCGCGCGATGGCGTCGGTCGCGATGGCCTCATAGGCATGCCCGATGTGGGGCACGCCGTTGGGATAGGAGATCGCGGTGGTGACGTAGAATTTCTCGGGCGCAGATTTCGTGGCAGGCATAGCGCGGCTTCCTCGTCCGTATGTCTGGTCGTCGATCGATTACAAGCGCTGTCGAACCGTTCTCACATTCGACAACGGCGGGCGGAACGACGATCAGGACGAGTTGTATCGGTCATAAATGGCTCGACTGGCTTGATCCAGTGCCGGAGACCACTGGCGCGGGGCTTCCGATTCCTAGCTCCGCGTCGCCGCCTGCATCCGGGCAAACGTTTCGAGAAGCAGGGTTTTTCGGTCGAGGTTGAGCGCCGCAGTCTCCGCTCGCTTGGTCTGCACTGCTTCCCACAGCTCCGCCCACGAGGCAAGTCCGTGAGCCGGGATCAGGCGCTCGGCGAGCTTGGTCGTTTCCGGCTCTCCAGCCCCGACCGCCCGCACGCGCACCAGCCGTGAAATCGTATCCGACAGAAGGTCCATGAGCTGCTCGAAGCGCTGCTCGGTGCCGGCCCCAGTGACCTCGTCGGCGAGAGAATGCACCTGTGTCCAGTCGAGACGCGGCAGGCTCGCAACGATCCCCTTGAGTTTGGCATGAACGCCGAGACCTTCGCTGCGGCTCAGCGCCAGCAACCGCCGCACGCTGCCCTGCGCGCCCTCGACGAGCATCGGCCAGCTCTTATCGTCGATCGGCGCGCCCCCACCGGCAGCAACGGCCTGGGCGACGGCCTCCCTCATGTCGGGTTCGGAAAGCCCTTCCAGGTCGAGCCGCCGGCAGCGTGAGCGGATCGTCGTGAGAAGCCGGCCCGGCTCCGAGGTAACGAGCAGAAAGAGCGTCCGCGGCGGCGGCTCCTCGAGCGATTTCAGCAACGCGTTGGCAGCCGCGATGTTCAACTCGTCGGCCTGATCGACGATGATGACGCGCCATGCGTCGGTCCCCGTGGAGTGGGCTAGGAAAGACTTGATGCGCCGGACCTCGTCGACCGAGATGACCGTCAGATGGCGCTTGAGCTTTTGGTCCCACGGGCGGCGGATGACGAGAAGGCCCGGATGAGACAACGCCAGAACCTGCCGCGCCGCGACCGACTTGGCCGGCACGTCGAGCGGGCGCACCCCGTGGCCACGCTCCGACGGCAGGCTGAGCGCGAAACATGCCATTCGATAGGCGAGTGTCGCCTTACCGATACCTTCGTGCCCGTTGATCAGCCAGCCATGATGCATCCGGCCGGACTGCATGGCCTCCGCGAATGCCGTTTCGGCGGCTGCGTGTCCGAACAGCTTCTCGGTCGCGCGGGGATGAGGAAAGCCGTCGAGGCGGTCGGCCTCGGGGACTTCTTCGGTCTCCTGGAGGACTGGCGCGCGCGCCATCAGCCCCCCCGCAACCGGCGCTGCCGGGCATCGACATGACCACGGATCTCGCGCGCGAGATCGTCGACCGATTGAAAGCCGTCGACCACGACGCAGCGCATCGGCTCAGCCCGGGCGATGGCGAGGAAGCCATCGCGCAATTGCTGGTGGTAGTCCGCGGGGCGCGCCTCATAGCGATCGGCTGGGGCGGCGCTGGCGCGGCGGCTCGCGACGCGGGCGAGACCGACGACGGGATCGATGTCGATGAGAATGGTAAGGTCGGGCTGCGTTGGGCCGACGACGATCGCGTCGAGCTGGCTCAGCAGCTCGCTCGGAAGCCCCCCGACGGTCCCCTGATAGACGCGCGTCGAATCGGAGAAGCGGTCGCAGATCACCCACCGTCCCCGGTCGAGCGCCGGCCGGATCAATGCATCGAGATGGTCGGCGCGGGCGGCGCTGAAGAGGAGCGCTTCGGCGAGCTGACTGTGGGCGGGCGTCCCCGGATCGAGGATCAATTCGCGAATCTTCTCGGACAGGGCCGAGCCGCCGGGCTCACGCGTCACGACGACTTCGAGGCCGGTCGATTTCAGATGCTCGGCCAAAAGGCGGGCCTGGGTCGATTTCCCCGAGCCCTCGCCTCCTTCCAGCGTGATCAGTCTTC
>CAMDMH010000099.1 GCA_945901835.1 Devosia equisanguinis
TATCGCGGGATACAAGGCGATCAACACGCTCGACTCGATGATCGGCCATCGCACGCCCCGGCACGAGGCGTTCGGCTGGGCCGCTGCACGCATCGACGATGTGGCGAACTTGATCCCGGCGCGAGCGACGGGGCTGTTGTTCGCGATCGTGTCCGGACGCTTGGCGCCAGCAATGTCTGCCATGTTCCATGACGCGCATCTGCACCGCTCGCCCAATGCAGGCTGGCCCGAGGCCGCGATGGCAGGTGCCCTCGGCGTTCGTCTGTCAGGTCCGCGGGCTTACGCCGGGCGCATGTCCGACGAGCCTTGGCTGAATGGAGCAGCGCCTGATCCCGACCACACCGACATCTTGCGGGGACTGGCGATCTACCGGCGGGCCATGGCGGCTGTGGCGATAGTCCTGCTGGCGCTGGCAATGGTGTAAGAGATTGCCGATGAACCAACAGATCCGCGACCACGGCGGCGACATCGATTTGGGCATGGCGCGCTACGGCGGGCTCCCGGATCAGTGGATCGACCTCTCGACCGGCATCAATCGCATGCCGTATCGCGTTCCGTCTCTGCCAATCGAGGCCTGGACCAGCCTCCCGACTAAGGCCGCGCAAGCGCGTCTCCTACAGGTCGCCGGCGCCGCCTATAGAACGGATGCGCCGATGCTGGCCGTGGCAGGCGCACAGGCGGCGATCCAGATGATCCCCCAGCTTGGCCGTCCCGGCTGCGCAAGGGTTCTTTCACCCACCTACAACGAGCATGCCGCAAGCCTCGCGGCCGCGGGTTGGACCGCAGAGGAGGTCGGCAGCCTCGATGCGCTGGAAGGCGCCGATCTCGCAGTCGTAGTGAACCCCAACAATCCCGATGGCAGGATCCATTCGCCCGACGAGATCATGGGATTGGCCGGGAAAGTCGGCCGGCTGGTGGTCGACGAGAGCTTCGTCGATCCGGTCCCGCGGTTCTCGGTCGCGCCCATGGCAGGCAAGGCTGGACTGCTGGTGCTGCGCTCGTTTGGCAAGTTCTACGGGCTAGCCGGGATCAGGCTCGGCTTCGTCGTGGGAGCCGCCGGGGATATCGCAAATCTCGCGGAAATGGCTGGACCGTGGCCTGTCGCAGGTCCGGCGATAGCCGTGGGCACAATGGCACTGGCCGACCACGAATGGGCGCGAATGACGGCGCTGCGTTTGGGGACCGAGGCTCAACGGATCGATGCTCTGACCACGCGGGCAGGCTGGCGCCTTGTCGGCGGATGCGCCCTGTTCCGCCTCTACGGCACGCCCGACGCGATCGCGGCACAAGACAAGCTCGCCCGCTTCCGCATCTGGTCACGCATATTTCCCCATTCTGCGCATTGGCTGCGGCTTGGATTGCCCGGAAGTCCGGCCGAATGGGAGCGCCTCGCGGGCGCATTGAACTGCTGATGGAAGCCGGGATGGTGTTTACCCAAGCCGATGCGGAAACGCTGCAGCATATCTTGCGCTGGCGGCGAGATGTGCGCCACTTCAGGCCAGATCCTGTGGACGAAGCGGTGCTGGAACGCCTGCGCGCGGCGATGGACTACGTACCCTCGGTCGGCAATTCGCGGCCATGGCGCGTCATTCGCGTCACCGACAAGGCCTTGCGCGATACTGTCCGCGCCGATTTTCTGCGTTGCAATGCCGAAGCAGCCGCCAGCTATCCCCCGGAGCTGCGTGCGGCATACCTGGCGCTGAAGCTCGCGGGGCTCGATCGTGCTCCAGTGCAATTGGCCATCTTCACCTCGATCGATCCCGCCGAGGGCCACGGGCTCGGCCGACAGACGCTGCCACAGACGCTGCGCCAGTCGACCGCCATGGCGGTCCACACGCTGTGGCTCGCAGCGCGGGTGGAAAACCTCGGGCTCGGCCTCGTGTCGATCCTCGATCCAAGCGCGATGGAACGGCTGTTTGCCGTCCCCCCGGAGTGGGAGTGGGCCACCTACATCTGCTTGGGCCATCCCGAGCAGAGCGACGACACCCCGCTCCTGCATCGTGCCGGATGGCAAGACAACACGCGTACCGTTTGGGAAGAGCGCTGAGGCCGGCGAAGCGGCACGGTGGCGGCATAGGCTGGGTAAAGCGGAGCACGACCCTGCTGGGTAATACTTTATGCGGATGCCGGTTCGCGCTGAAATGCTCGACCGAGCCTACATAAAGACGGTGTGGAGGCGCAGGCGCTCCTTGGCAATCGCTCGCGTCACCGCGCCAGCGCCAGAAGACCCGCCACATCCACGTGCGCTTCGATGTGCGCGGCTAGCGCGTCGAGCGTCGTCTCGATTGCATCGGTATAGGCGAGCGTGGAGGTTTCGGCGCCGAGGTACCGAAGGAATGCTGAGCGAAACGTATCGCTGGCGAACATGCCGTGGAGGTAGCTGCCCATGATCCGGCCATCGCGCGAGATCGCACCTTCGGGCTCGCCGCGCACGCGTGCGAAGGGACGAGAGCGGGCCTCGCCCTCGCTGCGGCCGATGTGAATCTCGTAGCCCTCCATCGCCTCACCAGTCGCGACGTGCACGGCGCTTACGCGAGATAGGCTCTTTTCCGTGGTCATCGACGTCTCCACGTCGAGCAGCCCGAGGCCGGGCGTCTCGCCGGCAATGCCTTCGATACCCTGGGGATCTCGCACCACACGGCCCAGCATCTGATAGCCGCCGCATATACCGAGCACGCGACCACCGCGGCGGACGTGCGCTGCAATGTCGATGTCCCAGCCCTGTGCTCTAGAATAGGCGAGATCGCCCCGCGTCGATTTCGAGCCGGGCAGGATCACCAGATCGATATCACCCGGAAGAGCCTGCCCCGGTCCGATCATGGTGACGCTCACGCCCGCTTCCTGGCGCAACGGATCGAGGTCGTCGAAATTGGCGATACGGGAGAATGCGAGAACCGCCACGCGATACTGGCCGTTCGTTCGCCGCTTCGGCAGGTCTTGCGCGTCCTCGGCGGGAAGTTTCACGGCGTCGGGAAAGTACGGCACCACGCCTAAACCGCGCCATCCCGTGCGAGCCGCGATCAGCGCGTAGCCGTCGTCGAACAGACGTGGATCGCCGCGGAACTTGTTGACGATGAAGCCGCGTACCATCGCGGCGTCGGCAGGGGCCAGTACGGCTTGCGTGCCGACGATCTGCGCGATGACGCCGCCGCGATCGATGTCGCCGGCAAGAACGACCGGCACGTCCGCCGCGCGGGCAAAACCCATATTGGCGATGTCGCCGTCGCGCAGATTGACCTCGGCGGGGCTACCCGCGCCTTCGACGATGATGATCTCGGCGCGTGCTTTCATGCGCGCGAAGCTCTCCAGCACCGGCGCCATCAGCGCCGGCTTCATCGCTGCGTAGTCACGCGCCTTCACTGTCGCGATGCGCCGCCCATGAACGACGACCTGGGCACCGGTCTCCGTCTCCGGCTTCAGCAGGACGGGGTTCATGTCGGTGTGTGGCTCGAGGCCGGACGCCAGCGCCTGCAATGCCTGCGCGCGCCCGATCTCACCACCGTCGACGGTCACAGCGGCGTTGTTCGACATATTCTGCGGCTTGAAGGGCGCGACGGAAAATCCGCGCCTCAGCGCCGCCCTGCATAGGCCAGCCACGAGCAGCGACTTGCCCACGTTGGAGCCGGTGCCCTGGATCATCAGAGCCCGCATGTCATCAGAACTCCACCCCCGGCTGAGCCTTGATGCCCGACCGGAACGGATGCTTTATCAAGGTCATCTCGGTCACCAGATCGGCGATGTCGATCAACTCTTGCTTTGCGTTGCGGCCGGTGAGCACGACGTGGGTCAGCGGCGGCTTCTCGCTCGTCAGGAAGGCAACGACCTCGGCCACATCGAGATAGTCGTAGCGCAGCGCGATGTTGATCTCGTCCAGCAGCACCATTCGAATGGCGGGGTCGCGGATGAGTGACTTGGCCTTCTCCCATCCGGCGCGCGCAGCCGCGATGTCGCGGGCACGGTCCTGGGTTTCCCAGGTGAAGCCCTCGCCCATCGCGTGGAACTGACAAAGATCCGAGAAATGGCCTTCCATCAGCCGGCGCTCTCCGGTGTCCCAGGCCCCCTTGATGAACTGCACGACCGCGCAGGGCATACCGTGCGCGATGCACCGCATGATCATGCCGAAGCCCGAGGATGACTTGCCTTTGCCCGCCCCGGTGTGGACGATGATCAGGCCCTTCTCGCCCTCCTTCGTCGCCATTATCTTGTCGCGCGCAGCTTTTTTCTTGGCCATCTTTGCGGCGTGGCGGGCGTCTTCGATGGGAGCGCTATCGGGGTCCATGACGCAATCCTTTGCTTGACACGGGGTTGCGTTTCCCCCACCACGGCTGATGTTGGTTCCTGTCTATGACAGGCGAAGAGGGAATGCGATAGGGGGCGACCCCGAAGCGCTGCCGCCCCCGCGACCGTGACCGGAAAAGGCGTCCCGAGCCACTGGCCTGCTTCAAGTTTCGAGGCTGTGCTGGGAAGGTGCGGCGACCGTTGGGGAAACCCAGAATCCGCAAGCCGGGAGACCTGCCAACACAATCGACTGAACGGGCGGACGGGGTGTTCCGCAACCGGTTGGCATGCGCGATTCATGTCCTCGGTTGCTGCGCTATCGGTTCCGCTCCTCTGCTTTGCGGCGTCATTGCCGTATGTTTGCTGCTAGGACCGGCCGATGACCGTTTCGCTGCATGTCTGCACCACCTGCCGTGCAGGTGAGCTGGAAGTCGAAGGCACGCCTCGCCCCGGTGCACGCCTGCACGCGGCCCTGGTCGCCGCTGCGCCTCTCGAGACAGCGCCTTCAGAGACGGTGCAAATCAAGCCGATCGAATGCCTGTCGGCTTGCTCGCAGGGCTGCTCCGTTTCGCTCAGCGCGCCCGGCCGCTGGTCCTACGTCTATGGCCGCCTTTCGGAGAACGACGCTTCCGACATTCTGTCGGGCGCCGCCGCCTACGCGCGCGCGCCGGATGGAATCGTTCCCTGGCGTGAGCGTCCGCTGATCTTCCGCAAGCAGAGCCTCGCCCGCATTCCTCCGATCGGAGACTGACATGGCTGATTTGGCAAAGATCCCCGTTACCATCATCACCGGTTTTCTCGGTGCGGGGAAAACGACGCTCATCCGCCATTTGATGCGCAACCCGAATGGCCGGCGGCTGGCAATTCTGGTCAACGAGTTCGGCGTCGTCGGCGTCGACGGCGATATCCTGAAATCATGCGCGGACGAGAGTTGTCCGGCCGAGAACATCGTGGAACTGGCCAACGGCTGCATCTGCTGCACGGTGGCCGACGACTTCATCCCGACGATCGAAGCACTGATGGCGCTGCCCCGGCGGCCCGATCACATCCTGATCGAGACCTCCGGTCTCGCATTGCCCAAGCCATTGCTGAAGGCGTTCGACTGGCCGGCGATCCGCTCGCGGATCACGGTCGATGGCGTGATCGCGGTTGCCGACGCAGAGGCGGTGGCGGCAGGCCGGTTTGCGCCGGACGTCGACGCCATCGCGGCGCAGCGGGCGGCGGACGACAGCGTCGATCACGAAACGCCGCTGTCGGAAGTGTTCGGAGACCAGATCGCCTGCGCCGACATCGTCCTGCTGTCCAAGGCCGATCTTGCGGGCGAAGCGGGCCTTGCCGCTGCCCGCGCCGTGATCGAGGCCGAAGCCCCGCGCCGGCTGCCGATCCTTGCTATGTCAGAAGGCGTGATCGATCCGCGCGTGATCCTGGGTCTCAACGCTGCGGCCGAGACTGATCTGGCGGCGCGGCCCTCGCACCACGATGGGGACGAGGATCACGAGCACGAGGATTTCGACAGCGTCGTCGTCGACCTGCCGGAAGTGAGCGATCCAGATGCGCTGTCGGAGATGATACGAAAGCTCGCCCGGGAGCAGAACATTCTGCGCGTCAAAGGCTACGTCGCTGTGACGGGAAAGCCCATGCGCATGCTGGTGCAGGCGGTCGGTGAGCGGGTGCGCAGCCAGTACGACCGGCCATGGGGGGCGGGGCAGCGCGCCTCCCGCCTGGTCGTCATCGCCGAACGTCATCACATCGACCCGGTCGCGATCCGGGCCACTCTGCGCGCGCCCTTGGGGGCCTGACCATCGATGCACGTCATCTTTCGCGAAGCCCACGGGCTGGAGGAAACGGCGGCCCCGTTCGACCTGGGGCAATCCCCGGCGGATCTGGTGGCGCTGTCGTTTTCCGACGGAGACCTCGGGGCTTTCGCGGCGGGCTGGCAGCGCGGCAAGGCGAAGTTGCCGGCGTTGCGGCTCGGCAATCTGGTGGCGCTGCGGCACCCGGCTTCGATCGACGCCTACATCGAGAAGACCCTCTGCGGCGCGAAGGGAATTCTCATCCGGCTGATCGGCGGCGAAAGCTATTGGTCCTACGGTCTGTCGCAGGTGAGCACGCTGGCGCGCTGCAATGGCATCGCACTCGCCGTGCTGCCGGCCGACGGGTGCGAGGATGCGCGGCTCGATGCGGCTTCCACGCTGCCCGTCTCCACGCTTCGGCGGCTCGCAGCGCTCTGCGATGCCGGCGGGGCGCTGGCAGCGGAAGCAGCGCTCGCGCAACTGGCGCTAGCCGCCGGCCTTTATGCCGGGCCGGTCGAAGGCGAGAAGACGGTCCCGAGTTTCGGCTGGTACGATCCCGCGCGAGGCGTCGTGGCCGAACCGCCCGCCACCGACGATCCCGCTGTCGTGCTGACCTTCTACCGTTCTTATCTGACAGCCGCGGACACGGGGCCGGTCGATGCACTCATCGCCGCGTTTCGGGCACGAGGATTCTCCCCAATCGGGCTGTTCGTGCCGTCTCTCAAAGAACCGAATGCCGCAGATTGGACGCGCCACGCCCTGCGCCGCGTGGCCCCCATGGCGGTCGTCAACGCGACCGCCTTCTCGGCGCGCGGAGTGGATGGCACATCGCCACTCGATGCTGCGGGCTGCCCGGTTTTCCAGGTAGCGCTGTCGACGGCGCGGCGGCGAGACTGGCAGACATCGGATCGCGGGTTGTCGCCATCGGATCTCGCCATGCACGTCGTGCTGCCGGAAGTCGACGGGCGAATCTTTACCGGCGTGGCGAGCTTCAAATCTCCTGGACGGCGCGACCCGGATCTGCAGTTTTCCCGCTTTTCCCATCGCGCCGACGCAGCGCGCATCGAGGCCATCGTCGGGCGCGTCGCCGGCTGGCACCGGTTATCCGCAACGCCGCCGCAGGCACGACGGATCGCCTTGGTGCTGTCCACGTATCCCGGCCGCGCCGATCAGATGGCGCACGCGGTCGGCTTGGATGCGCTTGCCTCGACAGAAGCCATTCTCCAAGAACTCGCGATGGAAGGTTATGCCGCCGACACCGGCGTCGAGCTTGCGTCTACCCTTTCAGCCGGGACGCTCAGGTGGCCGCTCCCGGCTTACCAATCCGCCCTGCGGACGTTGCCTTCATCCCTGCAGGCGTCACTGTCCGCTGCCTGGGGTGCCCCCGAAGATGATCCGGCGGTGCGCAACGGCGAATTCCATTTCGCGGCGCTCGAGCGAGGCAACGTGCTCGTTGCCCTGCAGCCGGAGCGCGGAGAGGTGGCTGCGCGGGCTGCCGAGTACCACGATCTCGCGCGAACGCCGCGCCATGCCTACGTCGCGTTCTACTTGTGGCTGAAGGCTAGACGCATGCATGCGCTGGTGCATGTCGGCGCACACGGCACGCTGGAATGGCTGCCGGGGAAATCGGTGGCCCTCAGCGACACGTGCTGGCCGGAGTCGCTCACCGGGAGTATGCCGGTGATCTATCCCTTCATCGTCAACGATCCCGGCGAGGCGGCCCAAGCCAAGCGGCGCATCGGCGCTGTCACCATCGGTCATTTACCACCGTCGCAGATCGCGAGCCGGATGCCGGAGGGACTGCTGCGGCTGGAGCGGTTGCTCGACGAATATTCGACCGCCGACGGTCTCGATCCCGCCCGCCGCGCGCGGTTGATCGGAGCCTTGCGGGCCGAAGCGCAGGCCGCCGGCGTGGAGAAGGATCTTGGACTTGCAGCGGATGCCAGTGCCGCCGAGGCGATCACGCGGATCGATCGCTTCGTCTGCGATATCAAGGAAAGCCAGTTCGGCGACGGCTTGCACGTCTTTGGTGCCGGCGAATGCGCTACAGAAGAGCGCGCAGGACTGATGTCCGCACTCTCGGGCAAACGGGTCGAAGCTGGACCATCGGGTTCTCCCGCGCGAGGACGGACCGACGTCAAGCCGACGGGGCGCAATCTCTATTCCGTCGATCCGCGCGCGGTTCCCTCGCGCGCAGCACATGCTCAAGGCGTGATCCTCGCCGAGGAGTTGCTGCGCCGCCACCTGCAGGATCACGGCGACTGGCCCCGCGGATTGGTCGTCGATCTCTGGGGCTCTGCGACGATGCGAACGGCGGGCGAGGAGTTTGCCATGGCGCTGCATCTGGCGGGTCTAAAGCCGCTTTGGGACCACGGCTCCGAACGCGTGACGGGGTTCGAGGTGATCCCGTTGGCACTTCTCGGCCGTCCGCGCATCGATGTGACGCTGCGCGTATCTGGATTGTTTCGCGACGTATTCCCGGGTCTGGCGCAACTGTTCGGAGCAGGTGTGGCGGCGTTGGCCGCGCGCGGCGAGGATGCGGAGGAAAATCC
>CAMDMH010000100.1 GCA_945901835.1 Devosia equisanguinis
GGTTCCGTCCTCGCCGTCGCCGCCCATGTCCGCTTGTTGGAGCGCCGCGTCGAACATTCGAACATCTGCCCTGAAAGAGCGCGAGGAAACCGTTCGGCGCGTGTCGTGCGGAGACAATCGTAGCAGACTAGCAGACCCAACTGATGCGGGTTACCGAACCGCAGCGGTTCGGCGGCGTCACATACGACAGGAACGTTCACTGCGAGGTCATCGGACATCCGTTCGCGGCTCCGGCTGACCTGCCGCCAGATCGTCTGCGCGCGCTTCGTGCCGCGTTCCTGTCCACCATGCGCGATACGGAGTTCTTGGGCGAAGCGCATAGCCTGAAGATCGAGATCGCCCCGGTTGACGGCGCAAGCCTTGAGCGGATCGTTCGTGAGGTGATTGCCACCCCGCCGCAGGTCAAGGCGCGCGGCAAGCAGATGCTCCAATGAGGCCGAACGGCGTCTGGGTCGGTGGCCATGACCATGCTGAAGGCGCTCAGCTACCAGCGCGGCAAGGTCATCACTATCGCCGTGGAGACCGGCGATGGAGCCATACGCGAATTGAGCACAGCTCCTCGCCAGATACTGGTCGACGCCCGGCAATCCGGTCCTCTTCAGCAGGGTGGTTCGCGCCGCCAACCGATGTGCTGAAGTGCGACGGAAGCTGATTTGAGCTTTGGGCGAGTGATAAGCCGCTGGACAGATGATCTGCGCATGATGGGGACGATTTTGTCCCGAGCTCTTCTGACGTCGCACTTATCACCGCCCGTGCATGAGCGTCGCAATCAATCGTTTCGCAACAGCGGCCACAGCCGCTCAAGCGATGGCTTGGCGCCGAGCGTAGAAAGCAGGTCGAGCAGCTCGCGCGCCTTTGCCTCGTCGATCGCGAGCATTGCGCATTCCAGGAACTTGGCCTCGATCTCAGCGCGCGACAACGGCAGCTTGTAGGAGCCGAGCGCGGCCCGCTGGAACGTCTCGTGTACCGAGCCATCGTCAAGCGTCGCCGTGATACGTGCCGGCGGGTCCTCGACGACGTCCGCGACCTCCGGATCGACGCCGACGGTGACGAGCGCGGCAAAAGTCTTCACGCGCTTGTCGGCCACCGCCGCCTCGGTGAACGCGGCGAGGCCGGGCAGTCCGTGCACCAGTGCGTAGGCAACGAGGAAGCTCATGTTGAACTTGGCCGCCTCGACTGTGTCGGGGTAGCTGAGCCAGGCGCGCTTGGCAGTGTATTTCGTCACGCCGACGTGCAGCTTGACGATGTCGGCCACGCGCGGCCCAAGCTGCTCGCGCATCGCCAGCGCGGCGTCGATGCCAGGATGCAGCAGGCCGCCGCACGCGTAGCGCTTGATCCAGATACCGCGGTCGACCAGATCGTGTGTGAGGCCGAGGTCGTCGAATGGAGCCAAATTCCACTCGAGGCCGCGAGCGATCACGTCGAAATAGCCGCTCTTGGCTTCGATCGCTTTGGGATTGGCGGTGAAGCCGTTGCGCGCAAGCAGGGTTGCCACCACGCCGTTGCGCGCGGCATGACCGCAGTGCAGCGGCTTCGTCATCGTGCCGTAGTTGGCGCCGACGCCGCTCGCCATCGACACGGTCATCGCCATCGCGTTCTGGATCTGCCCGCGCGAGCTGCCAAGCAGCTTGCCGAGCGCCGCGGCGGTCGCGATCGTGCCGACGGTCGGCACGCTGTGCCAGCCGCCGCTGCTGCCTTGCGTGATGTTGGCGCGCACCAGCCGCGAGCACACCTCGAAGCCGACGATGTAGGCCGCAAGCACGTCCGCTTGCGTCGCGCCGCGTGTCTCGGCGAGCGCCAGGATCGCCGGGATCATCGGGCTCATCGGCTGGCCGATGAAATATGTCATATCATAATCCATGGCGTGCAGCGCGACGCCATTGGCGAATGCGGCGAGCTGGGGCGACGACCTCGCCGTCTCGCCGACGACGGAGCAACGTGGCGCGGCCGCCTCCTCGCGCACCATGTCCCGCACGATATGGAAGGCGTGATCCGTGCTTCCGGCGACCATGATGCCGACAGAGTCGAGCAGCGCGGTGCGCGCATTCTCGATCGCGTCGGCCGGCACCTGCGCGAGATCGAAGCCGACGATGTAGTCGGCGACGCGGCCGGTGACGGACTCATCGGGCTTATCGGTCGTGGTGGTCACTTGAGGAGCTCCGCGGCTTTTCGCACGACGTTCGGCGGCGTCTGATAGAGCTCGCCCACCAGCTTGGCGATGGCCTGTCCCGATACCGGATTGACCTCGAGCCGAGCCCTGGTCGCGTCGGCCACCAGCTCCTTGCTGATCATCGCATCCATGAACGCCTTCTGCAGCGCGGCTGCACGATCCGCGGGCACGCCCGGCGGCGCCAGATACGGCCGGCCCATCACCTGCCGAGCGGAAAGCAGGCGGATCACCTGCCGCTGCTCGTCGCTGCCGGCGAGGTCGACGGCGAGCGGCACGTCCGGAAGGTCCGGATGCTTGTCGAGAGCGACTTGAAGGATGATATTGATCTTCCTTTCCGCCAGCCACTGCGGGCGCCCGGGCTTGACGCTGCCGCCATACGACCAGTCGCAACGGCCCTGCACCTCGCCTCGCTCGATCGCCAGCGTGATGTCGTTGCCGCCGGGATAGCCGACGACGATCTTGAATCTCGTGCCGAGCACCTCGTTGAACGCTTTAGGGAACTGGCCGGTCGCGTCGCCCATGCCGTTGGCACCGACGATCAGCTCCTTCTCCTTGAGGTCCTTGAAGCTGGCGACACCCGACGTGTGCCAGGCGACGCAAACTCCGACCTCGTTGTTGGCACTGCCCATCCAGGTAAACTTGTCAGCCTCGAAACGCGCGCCCGGTGTCTGAAGCAACGTGTCGGTGCCGATACCGCGCGAGACGGTGGCAATCACCGTGCCGTCCTTGGACGCAACGCTGTAGAGCCAGTTGGCGGCTTGAATGCTGCCGGCGCCGGCCATATTGCGCGGCACGACCTGCGGACCGCCAGGGATGTGCCGGCCGAGATGCTGGGCCAGCAGTCGCGCATAGACATCGTAGGCGCCTCCAACGGTGTAGCCGATCACGAGATCGACGGTTTTGCCGCGGTAGAAGTCGGCGATCGCGTCGGCACGAGCCGCGCTTGCGGCCAGTAGCGCGCACAATGTCACGATCCAGCCCGCGATGATGCCGCTCGTCATGCTTGACCTCCAGATGTTGCGGGTTGTCAAAAGCGAGCACAAATGTCGCAGGGCGCGTAAGATTGCGCACCGTCATGTCCTCGATCTTGCGGGCACGCAGCGCGCTGATGGTCTCGGGCTTGTTCGCATTCGCGGTCAGCGCAGGAGGACACCCGCTATGACGACATCGATTTCGGCCCGCGCAATGCCCACGCGCGCGGCAGCGGTAGCGATAGCCGCGCTGGCCGTGCTGATCGTGGCCAGCCCGAGGGGACGTGCGGCCGACTATCCGACCAAGCCCATCAAGCTTGTGCTGGCCTTCGCCCCCGGCGGCCAGGCCGACATCCTCGGCAGAACGATCGGCCGCAAGCTGACCGACCTGCTCGGTCAGGCGATCGTGATCGAGAACCGCCCCGGCGCCGGCGGCTCAATCGCCGCGGAGGCGGTCTTGCGAGAGGCGCCGGACGGCTACACGCTGCTGATGGTCGACCAGGGGATGCTCGCCGCCAACATCAGCCTCTACAAGCGGCTGAGCTATAATCCGCAGAAGGATTTCGCGCCCATCACCCTGATCGGGGCCCAGGCCAACGTGCTGGTCGTGCATCCATCGGTGCCGGCCAAGTCGATGGCGGAATTCATAGCGCTCGCCAAGGCGCGCCCAGGAACGCTGAACTTCGCCTCCGGCGGTCGGGGTTCCGCCTCCCACATGGCGGGCGAGCTGTTCAAGAGGGAGGCGCAGATCGAGATCGTCCACGTACCCTACAAGGGAACGGGGCCGGCATTGCAGGACGTCGTCGCCGGCCATGTGCACCTGAATTTCTCGGCGGTCAGCCCGGTACTGGAGCACATCCGATCCGGCGCGCTGCGCCCGCTGGCGGTCAGCACGGCCACACGCACAGCAATTCTGCCCGACATCGCCACCATCGCGGAGCTCGGCCTGCCGGGCTACGCACTGGGCACTTGGAACGGCATCGCGGCTCGCAACGGCACGTCCGGGGACATCATCGCAACGCTGCATCGCGAGACGGTCAAGGCGCTTGGCGACCCCACGGTGCGCAAGCCGCTGACCGACATCGGTGTCGACATCGTCGGCAATACTCCTGCAGAGTTCGACGCCTTCATCAAGGCGGAGCAGGTCAAGTGGACCGCTATCGTGAAGGCGTCCGGGGCGCAGATGGACTGACGAGCACCGACGCTTGCTCAGCCATGCTATGTCAACCGGTGACGAGCCTTCTCGGCATGCCCCACCGCTCGAGTACAGCTTCCAATTGGACGAGAGAGACATGAGCCCGACCTATCGTGCCGCTTGTGCGCAGCTGGAGATCGGCAAGGACGTCGCGGCCAACCTCGCCAAATGCCTCGCCACGGTCGATACTGCCGCCAAGGCCGGGGCCCGACTGATCGTGCTGCCCGAGCTGTGCAACCACCCTGGCCCCTTCGACGACCGCGAAGCGGCCTGGCGCGTCGCCGACGACGAAGACGGCCCGTGGGCTGAGGAGATGGCCGCGCGGGCGCGAAAGAACGGCGTGTATATCGCCTATAATATCCTGGTCCGCCGTGCGCGTCCCTCCACGCTGATCATGACCTGTATGGTGGATCCCTCCGGCGCGCGCATCGCCCGCTACGCCAAACAGGTTCTGTTCGCCACGCAGGCCGACTGGTCCCAGCCCGGCCCGCTGCCCCTGCCGGTGGTGGCGACGCCGCTCGGCAAGCTCGGCCTCTACATCTGCATGGACGGACTGATCCCCGAGCCCACGCGCGTGCTGCAGCTGCTGGGTGGTCAGGTGCTGATCAATCCGCTCAACTCGGCAGGTCCGGACGAGGCGGATCTCCACGTGCCGGCCCGCGCCGCAGAGGTCCGCGCTTGGGTGCTCTCGGCCAATAAGGTCGGACGGATGAGCGCATCGCACGCCGCCGTTTTCGCCGGCGGAAGTGCCATCGTGGCTCCGGATGGAACGACCGTAGCCCGGGCGAGCGACGACAAGGAGGAGATCGTCTACGCTGAGATTGCGCCGGCACGGGCTGACGACAAGTCGATCGGCGACGGGGACGATATGGTGCGCGACCGCCGACCGGCGCTTTATGGACCACTGGTCGCACCGAAGGATGGCTTTCCCGCCTATAAGCGCGATGCCGCCCCAGAACGTATGATCGGCTTCGCCGCCGTGCAGGTGAACGCTCGCTCGCGCGGCGACGAGACTGCGCTGCAGCGCGCCACTGCACTGATCGAGCAGCAGGCTCAGGCCGGTGCGAACATCGTCGTACTGCCCGAATTGTTCCTTTGGGCCCCCGGCGCCGTCGCTGCCGATCCCTCTTCCGCCGAGCGGCTTTCGCGTGCCGCGAAAGACAGCTTGTTGAAGGTGTGCGGTCGCACCAGCGTCTTGATCGCGGCCAACCTGGTCGAGGCCGGCGAAGCCGGGTTACTGCACAACACCGTGTTCCTGCTGGGGCCGGACGGCGAGGCCGGACGCTACCGGCAGGTGCACGTGCGCTCAGCCGACCGCGGTTGGGCCAGTGCCGGCGACGGCTTTCCGGTGTTCGACACCGCGCATGGCCGCTTCGGGTTGATGCTAGGCTACGACGGTCTCTTCCCCGAGGCCGCGCGCATCATGGCGCTCAACGGCGCTGCGGCGATTCTCTATCCCTGCAGCTGGCGCCTTGCGGCAGAGCCCGACCTCATTGTGATAGAGCGCGCCGCGGAGAACCACATGGCAGTCGTTGCGGCCAATCGCACGGACTCGATCATAGCGGCGGGCAGCCGGATCATCTCCGGGGCGCGCTACCCCACTCCGCAGCACTGGAAGATGCGCTTCCCCGAGTCGACCACTCTGCGGCACGGCGTCGAGGATGCGAGGACCATGTCGATCGACGTCGGCGCGATGGCGCAGAAGCTGATCGCCTACAAGACCGATCTCATCGCGGACCGCATGCCCGAGCACTACGCGCTCCTCGCCGCCTGCTAGGCGCCGTCAACACCGGGCCGATCATCACCGCACGAGGCGGATACACAGGATGAGGTGAGGTGGGACATGAGCCAACGTCGGCGACGGATCAGTCTCGGCATGTTCCTGCGCCCGACCGGCCATCACGTCGCGGCGTGGCGCCACCCCGACGCAGCTGCCGATGCTGGCTCGAACTTTAAGCATTTCGTCTCGCTGGCCCAGACTGCCGAGCGCGGCCTGTTCGACCTCTTGTTCTGCGCTGACATTGCGACGCTGTGGGCGGGCGACAATGACAGCGTCTCGCGCATCGGCACCATGGCCCGCATGGAACCATACTCGCTGATGGTTGGGCTGGCCGCCGTGACCCGTCATATCGGGCTCGTGTGCACGGCCTCGACCACATACGACGAGCCGTTCAATCTTGCGCGGCGCTTCGCAACTCTAGACATCATCTCGAACGGTCGGGCCGGATGGAACCTCGTCACCTCCCAGCACGAGGCGGAGGCGGCGAACTTCGGGCGCGACGAGCACATGCCGAAGTCGCAGCGCTACCGCCGTGCGCGCGAGTTTGCCGAGGTCGCGCAGGGCCTGTGGGACAGCTTCGAGGAAGGGGCGTTCCTGTACGACAAGACTGACGGCCGCCTGTTCGATCCGGCGAAGCTCCACACCCTCGATCACAAGGGCGAGTTCTTCCGTGTGCGCGGGCCGCTCAGCGTGCCGACCTCGCCGCAGCGCTATCCAGTCATGGTGCAGGCCGGTGCCTCCGACGACGGTCGAGACCTAGCGGCTGCGATGGCCGAGATCGTGTTCGCCGCCCACAACGATATAGAGAGCGCGCGCGCCTGCTACGCCGACATCAAGGGCCGTGCCGCAGCCCTCGGCCGCGACCCCGGATCGGTCAGGATCATGCCAGGCTTCGTGCCGTTCGTAGGGCGGACCCGAGCCGAGGCGCAGGAAAAGTTCCAGACGCTGCAGAAGCTGATCCATCCGCAGGTCGGTGTACGCATGCTCTCGCACTACATGGGCCACGATCTCTCCGGCTATTCGATCGACGGGCCGCTGCCGGAGATCCCCGAGACCCATTCGGGGCTCGCATCGCGGACGGCGCTGCTCACGGCCGTTGCCCGGCGGGATGGTCTCACAATCCGCCAGCTCTATGAGCGCGTCGCGGGGGGCCGCGGACATTTCCAGGCGATCGGATCTGCGAGCGATATCGTCGACATCATGGTCGAATGGGTGGAGACGGGCGCGGCCGACGGCTTCAACGTCATGCCGCCGCTGTTTCCGACCGCGCTCGAGGACTTCGTGGAGCTGGTGGTGCCGGAGCTGCAGCGCCGCGGGCTCCATCGCACGCGCTACGAGGGCAATACGCTGCGCGATCACCTGGGACTGGCGATGCCGCTCAGCCGGCATGCGCGGCGACCCGCTCCCCGCAGTGGCTGATGACAGCCTCGATCGCGACCAAACAAGGGAGGCAACATGCATCATAGCCAAGCAACGAAGCCCGGGCCCGCCCTGCCTCTCATCGGCGGCACGCTGATGCTGCTGGCCAGCACTGTGGCATCCTTCGCTCAGACGCCGGAGCAGTTCTACAAGGGTGGCAGCATCGACCTGATCGTCGGCTATCCGGCCGGCAGCGGGAATGACGCCTACGCCCGCGCGATCACCCGGCACATGGGCAAGTACGTTCCCGGCAACCCGCGCGTCTTGACCCGCAACATGCCCGGTGGCGGCAGCCTGCTCGCGGCGAATTACGTCTACTCCATCGCGCCCAAGGACGGCACGGTGCTCGCCATCGTGTCGGCGACGGGGCCGCTCGACGAGCTACTCGGCAACGCCAACGTCAAGTTTCAGGCGGGAAAGTTCAACTGGATCGGCCGCATCGCGCCGGATACGAACCCGCTCATGATCTGGGGCACGCTGCCGTGGAGGTCGTGGCGGGACGCGCTGACCAACGAGATCACGCTGTCGGCCTCCGGTGCCGGCTCGACACTCTCGATCTATCCGACGGTGCTCAACAATGTGATGCGGACGCGTTTCAAGCTGGTGATGGGCTACAGCGGATCAGCCGCCTCGATGCTCGCGATGGAGCGCGGCGAGGTGCATGGCCACAGCACCACGCTGGGCAGCATCAAGCTGCTGCATCCTGACTGGATCAGGGATCGCAAGGTTACGTTTATGCTGCAGTTCGCGCTGAAGCGGCACCCGGACCTCAATGACGTGCCGACCGTGGTCGAGATCGCGGAGACGGCGGAGCAGAAGGCGATCCTGGGGACGGTGATGGGCGCGACCGAGATTGGCAAGTCCGTCCTGTCGACGCCCGGCGTGCCTGCGGACCGGCTGGAAGCGTTGCGTCGCGCTTTCGACAAGGTCGTGAAGGATCCGGAGTTCGTAGCCGAGTTCGAGCGGCAAAACGTCGAGCTCGATCCGATGCCTGGCGAGCAGCTGCAGAGGTTCGTCGAGGGCTTCGCGTCCCTGCCGCCGGATCTGGTGGCGAAGGTCAAGGCCCACTATG
>CAMDMH010000101.1 GCA_945901835.1 Devosia equisanguinis
CGGAGGTCTACGGGGTTATACGTAGCGACACGGCATGGGGCCACCGTGACGTCACCCGTCGACGGCTGGGTGGTATATGCCGGCGAATTCCGGAGCTACGGTCAAGTCTTGATCGTGAACGCCGGTGGAGGCTACCATATTCTATTGGCCGGGTTGGCCCGTACCCACGTCGACGTCGGACGATTTCTACTCGCCGGCGAACCTGTCGGCGCAATGTCGACAAATGTCGCAAGTAAGACACAAGACAACGCTCCGGTGCTCTATATCGAGTTCCGCAACAAAGAAGGGCAATCGTTCGACCCAGCGCCATGGTGGGCCGACGGATCGCAAAAGGTGCAAGGCTGATGCGCAAACACGATTTCGCCTTCTGGAGTTTCATGGCGATGACCGGCCTCGCCGGCGCGACGACGGTGCTCAACGTCACCCGGACCTATTCGGCAACGACCGATAATTCCGAGATCTACCGTCAGCTCGATCTATTCGGCGATGTGCTCGAGCGTGTGCGCTCCGACTACGTCGACAAGCCGAACGACCAGCAGCTGATCGAGACCGCCATCAACGGCATGCTGTCTGCGCTCGACCCGCACTCTGCCTATCTGTCGCCGAAGAGCTTCCGCGACATGCAGGTGCAAACGCGCGGCGAATTCGGCGGCCTCGGCATCGAAGTGACGATGGACCAGGACACCAAGTTCATCAAGGTCGTGTCTCCGATCGACGAAACTCCTGCTGCAAAGGCCGGTCTGCAGGCCAACGATCTGATCTCGGCCCTGGACGGCGACCAGATCGCCGGGCTCACGCTAGAGCAGGCGGTCGAGAAGATGCGCGGACCGGTCAACACGCCGATCACGCTGACGGTCATCCGCAAGGGCCGCGACGAGCCGTTCGAGATGAAGATCGTGCGCGACGTCATTCGCATCAACGCCGTGCGCTCCAAGACGGAGGCGGCTGGCGAAATCGGCTACGTCAAGATCTCGACCTTCAACGAGCAGACGCATTCCAACCTCGTGCGCCAGGTCGAGGCGATGAAGAAGGACGGCGCGGGCAAGAAGATCAAGGGTTTCATCGTCGACCTTCGCAACAACCCGGGCGGTCTGCTCGATCAGGCGGTCGCGGTGTCCGACGATTTCCTCGATCGCGGCGCCATCGTGCTGACCAAGGGCCGCAACCTGGAAGAGACGGACCGCAAGAACGCGACGACCGGCGACATCACCGACGGCAAGCCGATCGTGGTGCTCGTCAACGGCGGCTCGGCTTCGGCTTCGGAGATCGTGGCCGGCGCTCTGCAGGATCACAAGCGCGCCATCGTCGTGGGCACGCGCAGCTTCGGCAAGGGCTCGGTGCAGACGATCATCCCTCTGGGCCAGAACGGCGCGATCCGGCTGACCACGGCACGCTACTACACGCCGTCGGGCCGTTCGATCCAGGCCAAGGGGATCGTGCCGGACGTGCTCGTCGAGCAGGACCTGCCGGACGAGTTGAAGGGCAAGGAGAAGCCGCGAGGCGAAGCAAGCCTGCGCGGGCATCTCAAGGTCGAAGGCGAGGAGGCGACGGGCTCGTCCTCCTATGTGCCGCGCGAGACAGACAAGGACACCCAGTTGCAGTGGGCGATCAAGCATCTGCTGAAGGCCGAGGCGCCGGCAGCCGGGACGACCAAGGCGAACTGACTTCGCTGTCCTTTTGGCAGCAACGATCGAAAGGGCGCCTCGCGGCGCCCTTTCTTTTTTGCAGGTCCGATGGTCGTGAGGGCTTCGCAGGCTCCGTGCCGGGGGGCGGGCCGTGACGCGCAAAGCCGGCTTGCCGGACCTACGCGGTGGGGCTGCGCACGGGTATCTTGAGGTAGTGAACTCCATCTGCCTCTGCGGGCGGCAGCTTGCCCGCGCGTATGTTCACTTGCACCGACGGCAGCAACAGCAACGGGGTCTTCAGCGTGGCATCGCGCGCGGTTCGCATCACGACGAAGTCGTCTTCGCCGACGCCGTCGTGGACGTGGACGTTGTTAGCGCGCTGCTCGGCAACGGTGGTCTCCCAGGCGTAGCTGTCGCGTCCGGGCGCCTTATAGTCGTGGCACATGAAGAGCCGCGTTTGAGCGGGCAACGCCAACAGCTTGCGGATCGACCGGTAGAGATCGCGCGCGCTGCCCCCTGGGAAGTCGGCACGAGCAGTGCCGTAGTCCGGCATGAACAGGGTATCGCCGATGAAGGCTGCGTCACCAATGCTATAGGCTATGTCGGCCGGCGTGTGGCCGGGCACGTGGATCACCTCGACTACAGCCGAGCCGATCATGAAGCGCTCGCCGTCAACAAACAGGCGATCGAATTCGCTGCCGTCTCCCTTAACGTCGGCCGCATTGAAGACCGAGCGGAAAATGCGCTGCACGTCACGGATATGCTCGCCGATGCCGACGCGAGCGTTCGTCTTGGCCTTGATGTAGGGGCGCGGCGGAGAGGTGGTCGGCGTGGGCGTGCGTCTCCAGCACCCACTCGACGACGACGCTCCTTTTGGCGGCCGCTGCCAGGATCGCGTCGGCCGAGCCCGTGGACGTCTCGCCGGTGCGGTGGTCGTAGTCGAGCACCGGGTCGATGATTGCCGCACGCGCGGTTTCCGGATCGGCGACGAGGTAGCTGACCGTGTTCGTCGGTTCGTCGAAAAATGCCTCAATCTCGATTGCATGCGGCATGGCTGGTACCTCCCGAGGGTCCAGCTTACTTATATTCGAATATCAGATTTTCAATAGTAACCAACTGTTTGGTCCCAATCCTGAGCTTGGTTGCAAAAAAGGTTCGTGCGTTCGACCTGCCGCGCAATCTCAGGCCAACGATACCACGCCCTCGGATTCCAGCTCGACGGGGCCTGTCATCAGGATGCGGTTGTTCGCCGTCCACTCGATCTCGAGCGGGCCGCCGGGCACATGGACCATGACCTTGCGGTCGGCGCGGCTCGTCCTGGAAGCGCAAACGGCAGCGGCGCACGCGGCCGAGCCGCAAGCGCGGGTGAGGCCGGCGCCACGCTCCCAGGTGCGCAGCTTGATATCGGTGCGGGAGCGAACCTGTGCCAGCGAGATGTTGCAACGCTCGGGGAAGATCGGATGGTTTTCGAGCAGTGGCCCGATTTTCCCGAGATCATAGGCTTCGACATCGTCGACCCAGAAGATCGCGTGGGGATTGCCGACGTTGACGACGGCGGGTGAATGGAGGATCGGATCATCGATCGGGCCGATCTGCAGCTCGATATAGCGGGTATCGCGGAACTCGTCGCGCAGGGGAATCTCCTGCCAGCCGAACCGGGGTGAGCCCATGTCGACGGTGATCCGCGCGACACTCTCCACGTGGGTGGTCAGGAGGCCGGCGTCGGTCTCGTAAAGCGGGTCGCGATTGCCGGTGCGCTCAGCCTCCAGCCAGGCGATGCAGCGGGTGCCGTTGCCACAGGCGCCGGAGAGCGAGCCATCGGTATTGTAGATGCGGACGTAAGCGACTGTGCCCGGCGTGCGCGGATCGTGCAGCGCCATCAACTGATCGAAGCGTGTGGCCGGGGCGACGGCCAAGCGCGCAGCCTCGGCTTCCGACAGCACCTTGGAAGTACCGCGCAGGTCGACCACCAGGATCTCGTTGCCGAGCCCGTTCATTTTGGCGAATCGCAGAGTGCCTTGTTGGATCATGCGTGTAATATGGCGGGAACGGCAGGAAAGACAATCGGCTGCGGACAGATGTCCCGTGGTCGAGAGCTTCGACCGGAACTCGAGCGGGCGGAACACATGGCCGAGGCGCCGCTGTGGGTGAAACGTTACATCGGTGGCGTCGTCGCCGGGAGCAGAGTGCTCGATCTCGCCTGTGGCAGTGGCCGCCATATCAGCCTGGCGCGTGAGCTGGGCTACGCCGTGACCGGCATAGACCGCAACATCGCCGCGGCAAAGCAGCTATTCGACCACGACGGCAGGGTGGAACTGATCGAGAAGGACTTGGAGGACGGCAGCGCGTTTCCCTTCGCACCTCAATCGTTCGGGGGCGTGATCGTCACCAACTACCTTTTTCGGGCAGTTCTCGCCTATGTCGTAGATGCCGTCGCGTCTGATGGGATGCTGTTGTACGAGACGTTCCGCATCGGCAACGAGCGCTACGGACGGCCGTCCAGGTCCGATTTCCTGCTGCGACCGGGCGAGCTCATCAGTGTCGTGACGAGCAAGCTCACCGTGATCGCATACGAGGACGTTACGCTGTCCGAACCGGCGCGCGTGGTGCAGCGGATCTGTGCCGTGGGTGCGTTGCATCCATGGATCGATCAGCCGCCACACGTCAGCGAGTGCCGCTCGGCAGACAGCCTTGAACCAGAGAGGGGACGCCACCGATGAATGCAAAGCGATCTCCCACCGATGCCGCGATGTTCGATCGCCAAGCGTTCCGGCTCGACGCCAGCGACGCCGCACTGATCGACGGAGCGCGGCAGTTCGGTCAGCGCGTGCTCGCGCCGCGTGCGGCCAAGCACGACCGCGAAGCGACGTTCCCGATCGAGAATTTCCGCGACATGCACGGGGCTGGGCTGCTGTCGCTGTGCGTGCCGAAAGCGGACGGCGGCGCGGGAGCGGATTTCCGCACCTACTGTCTCGCGGCTGCCGAACTAGGCCGGTTCTGCGGGGCGACGGCGCTGTCGTGGAACATGCATGTGTGCTCGACCTTGTGGACGGGGCCGCTCGCCGACGACATCGAGATGAGTGCCGAGGAGCGAGCGGGACATATCCGACGTCGTAAGTTGCACTATGCGCGCATTGTTAGTGACGGTGCGGTCTATGCACAGCCGTTCTCGGAAGGTGGGGCTGCGGCGGCGGGTGCGGTTGCTTTCGGGACTGAAGCAAAGGCCGTCGACGGCGGCTATCTCGTCTCCGGCAAGAAGATCTTCGCGTCGTTGTCCGGATCGGCCGACTACTACGGCGTGCTGTGCACCGAGCGCGCCGAGGGCGAAGCCGCAAGCCGCCGCAACACGCTTTATCTCGCCGTCAAGGCAGACGCGCCGGGCGTCAGCGTAACGGGCGAGTGGGACCCCCTCGGCATGCGCGGCACGGTTTCGCGCACGCTGATCCTGAAAGATGTGTTCGTGCCCGCGGACGAGATGCTGATGCCGCGCGGGATCTACTTCCGCGCCGCGACGACGTGGCCGCACATGTTCATGACGCTGTGCCCGACCTACATGGGGCTGGCGCAGGCGGCTTACGACTTCACGGTGCAGTACCTGCGGGGCGAGTTGCCGGGCATGCCGCCGGTGAAGCGGCGAATGTATCCGACCAAGCAGGTCGCGGTTGCGGAAATGCTGATCATGCTGGAGCAGACCAAGGCGCTGTATTTCCAGGCGGTGAGTGAGGCGCGTGCAAACCCGAGCAAGGCGCAGGTGTTGCGGGCCTATGCGACGCAGTACACCGTGATGGAGAACGCGCAGGCGATGGCGGCCAAAGCGATCCGCACCTGCGGCGGACAAGCAATGCTGAAGTCGCTCGCTCTGGAACGGATCTACCGCGACAGCCGCTGCGGCTCGCTGATGCTGCCGTGGACGGCCGAATTGTGCGTCGACCGGCTCGGGCGCGAAGCGCTCTACGAGGCGGGTGAGAAAGACGAATAACAGGCCGGTCGACCGGCGCAGGGAGGGAACGATTGACGAGCAAGTTGCGCGGCGCGATTCTGGTCGCGCTGGCTTTGTCGTGGATGCAGTCGGCGGGCGGGCGACTTAACGCTCAACCCGCCACGGAGTTCTACAAGGGGCGCACGCTCACGCTTCTCGTCAGCGTGCCGCCGGGTGGGGGCTACGATGTGCTGTCGCGCGCGGTCGGACGACACATCGGCCGTCACATTCCGGGCAATCCGCAGATCGTGGTGCAGAACATGCCGGGCGCGGGCGGCGTGGTCGCCACCAACTTCCTCGCCAACATCGCCGCGAAGGACGGCACGGTCATCGCCTGTCTCTCCAATAACACGCCGTTCGAGCCGCTGTTCGGCAACAAGGAGGCACGCTACGACGCGGCCAAGCTAAACTGGATCGGTTCGCCCGGCTCGGAGATCGGCATCTTCGGCGTGTGGCATACGTCTCCCGTGGCGCGCTGGCAGGATGCACGCACGCGCGAGGTCACATCCGCGATCACGGGCGTGACGTCGGGGCACAACCTCTATACGCGCGTGCTCGCCGAAACGCTGGGGCTGAAGCTCAAGGCGATCGCGGGATATCCCGGGCAGAACGAGATCTATCTGGCGATGGAGCGCGGCGAGGTCGATGGCACGGCCTATATTCTGCTCAACTCGCTGCCCGCGGCGCGGCCTTCGTGGATCGCGGAAAAGAAGATCAAGCTGCTGTTGCAGTACGGCTTCGCGAAACACCCGAGCATCCCGGACGTGCCGTTCGCGCCCGATCTCGTTGCCAACGAGGAGGACCGGCTGTTCATGCAGGCAACGTTCGGGCCGCTCACGGTCGGCCGACCGTTCGGCGCGCCGCCGGAAGTGCCCCGCGAACGGATCGAAACGCTGCGTTCGGCGTTCGCAGCGACGATGAAGGACGCGCAATTCCTGGCAGAGGCAATGGTGCTGAAGATCGACGTCGCCGAGCCGCTTTCGGGGGTGCAACTGCAAAAAGTCATCGCCGACGCCAATGCTGCACCGCCCAAAGTCGCCGCGCGCGTTCGGGCGCTGTTCGGCCGCTAATTCTAGTCGTTAGGAACCTCCAAGATGATCGCACGCCGCATCGCCGCCTTCCTACTTGCAATCCTGCCCGCAAGTCTTGCCGACGCGCAGGACTATCCGAGCCGGACGATCAAACTCGTCGTCCCGTTCGCGGCCGGCGGCGGCTCGGACGTGGTGAGCCGGCTGGTGATGGAGCCGCTGTCGGCCCGGCTCGGCCAGCCGATCGTCGTGGAGAATCGCGCAGGCGCCGGAGGCAATCTCGGCATGGCGGCGGGGGCGAGCGCTGCGGCGGACGGCTACACCCTCACGACCCTGACGCAGAACCTCGTCGTCAATCCGCACATGTATGCGGCGATGCCGTTCGATGCGTTGAAGGCGTTCCAGCCTGTCACGATCATGGTCAAAGTCTATTCGATGCTGATCGCCAATCCGAAGCTCCCCGCCAAGGATTTCGCCGAGTTCATCGCTTATGCCGAGGCCAATCCGGGCAAATTCAACGCCGGGCAGACGCTTTTGTCCTTGCTGCTGCTGGCCAGCACGACCGGCGCAAAGATGACGCTGGTGCCCTATCGCGGCGAGGCGCTCGTGCTCCCCGACGTGCTGTCCGGGCAGATCGATGCGACGGTGCAGTCGTTCATCGGGATCGGGCAGCATATCAGCGCGGGAAGCCTCCGAGCGCTCGGCGTCACGTCGCCCAAGCGGATCGCCCAGTTCCCCGACGTTCCCGCGATCGCGGAGACACTGCCGGGCTACGAGGTCAGCGGCTGGTACGGAATCGGCGTGCCCGCTGGAACGCCGGCCTCAATCGTGGCCAGGCTCGGCACGGAATTGAAGTTGGTGCTCGCCGATCCCGCCTTGCGGAAGGGTCTCGCCGACCGTGGTTTCGACGTGATCGCGAACTCGGCGGAAGCGTATGCCGCCGTCATCGCCGAAGAATACCAGAAGTACCGTCGCCTGATCGCGGAGGCTGGGATCAAGCCGGAATGAACAAAACGACGTGGCTCCCGTCGACGCCAGGCAACTCAGCCATGCATGGCGAGCGTGTACCAAAGCATTGGCGGATGGAACCGCCGTGACGTAGTCTCGCGCCTCAGCGTAGAGAAAACTCAGGGAGCGCCCAGCATGCCCAAGTCATACTTGGTAGCCCGTCGCAACGAGTTCGAAGAAGGCGGCCGCAAGGTCGTGTCATGCGACGGAACCGAGATCGGCGTGTTCCAGGTCGGCGGCAAACTCGTCGCGTGGCACAACGAATGCCCGCATCGCAACGGCCCCGTCTGCCAAGGCCGCATCTACAAGCGTGTTCTGGAGCCCGTCGATGCCGAGGGCCAGGTTCGCGCGCTCGCGTTCGAGGAAGGTTCCAGCAATATCGTTTGCACCTGGCACGGCTACGAGTACGATCTCAAGACCGGCGTCAACCAGGGCACCGACAAGCTGAAACTTCGGCCCGCGAAGATCGAGGAAAAGGACGGAAACGTCTATGTCGTCGTCTAGCAACATCGCCGATCGCCCATCCCCCCATCAGGCCCTTCGGGCCAGCTCCCTCGCAGGGGGAGAGCAGAACCAGCTTGCGAACGATCCTTACGGCTGGATCGACGGCTATGCCGGCGACCTGCACAAGGCGGCCAAAGAACTCGTCGAGAAGGGCGAGGCTTCGCGGGTTTCCGACGAGGCCATCGCGCAGATCATCACGGCCGCCGTGCGCCTCTACTATGCCAAGTCCGAACTCGAGGACCGGCCCGTTCCGGCGATCGTGCAGGAAGGCGAAGAAACGATCACGCCGACCGAAATGCTCGTGGCGGTATCCGAAATGCTGCGCGACGTGAGGCTTGGACCGATGGAACTCGGGCTCTGGTTCCGGCGGCGGCCGGGCGAGAATTGATGTCCAGCGCATGACAAATAGGGAATGGCGAATAGCGAATAGGGAACGATCGGCG
>CAMDMH010000102.1 GCA_945901835.1 Devosia equisanguinis
CCCCATACCAGGGAGAAGCCGGCGGCGATGGTCGCGTATAGGCCGCCGAGCACGATGCCATTGGCGAGAAGCTGGAGATAGATCATGGAGCGAGTGACGAGAAGCGAAGGGCAATCATCATTGTCAATTCCGTCACCGTACTGAGTGTCCCGCGAGATGATGATCGCTCGGCAATTCGTCGCTCACGATCGCACGTCCCCGTCACCGCGACAGGTAGCGAAGGCTACCCTGCTTGATCGCATCAGGCCAAATGACGATAGGCTTGCTGCTCTGGATCTGGAAGACCGGGGGCTGAAGCGTCGTGATCTGGCCGATCGGGCCGAACTTGACCTTACCGTAGAAGGTTTCCTCGTCCATCTTCGCGAGCGCCTCCCGGACGGCCTTGGGATCGGCGGAATTTGCCGTCTCCATCGCAAGCTGGACGACAGCGCCGCAAGCGGCGGAGGCCGCCTCGATGTAGTCGGCCTCATCGCCCTTGTACTTGGCGGCAAAAGCGGCATTGAAAGCTTCGGTCGAGCCGAACACATCCTTGCCTTTGTAGCGCACCGACGGTTGCCACCACGACGAGGAGGCGATGTTGTCGGCGAGCGGACCCGATGCGGTGGTGAACTCCTTGTACGCAGGACCAGCGATCATGCTGATAGCTAGAGGCTTCACGCCGAGGTCGTTCATCTGCTTTCGCATGGCGACGAGGTCATTGATGTAGCCGGTGCCGAATACCCAGTCCGGATTGGCGGCACGCATCTGGGTGATGGCCGAGGCATGATCGAGCACGCCGATGGCGTAGCGCTCGAACATCACTATCTCCACCTTGCGGGCCTTGGCCGACTTCTCCATCTCCTGCGCGATCGCAAGCGGAAAGAGATCGTTGCGGGCGAGAATCGCGAGGCGTTTTATAGCGGGATTGGCCGTGATCGCGGCAGCGTGCGGTTCGGTCACGCTGTCATTGGTGGAGAGCAGGCCGAACAGGAACTTGTAGCCCTGGTCGTAGACCTGGGCCGAAGATGCGGAAGGCGCGATCATCGGGATCGAGTACTTCTCCGACACGCTCGAGGCTGCCTTGGTCGCGCCGGAGCCGAACGGAGCGAACAGGAAACTTACCTTGTCCTCGGCAATCAGCCGCTCGGCCGACTGGACCGCACGCGGTGTGTTCGAGGCGTAGTCGACGTAGACGATCTCGACCTTGAGCGTCTTGCCGCCCACCTTTATGCCACCCTTGGCATTGACCGCGTCGGCCCAAAGATTGTAGCCGCGCTGCTGTTTGATGCCTTCCGGCGAGAGCGGGCCGGTCAACGGGAGCGGGGCGCCGAACTTCACCACGTCGCCGGTCTGGGCGAGCGACGGGCCCGTAACCACTGCGGTGAGGCCTGCACCGCCGGCAAGCTTGCCGAATGTGCGGCGGTCGATACGCGTCGGCTTCATAGTTTGTCTCTCCCGATGATCAGGTGGCGACATTGCTTTGCGAGACTTACTTTTGCAAGGTCAAGAATTGAGCAAAGCAGCTCGTGAAATGTGATTTCAGAAGTGGACCGTTCAACCGGGTGAGGCTGCGGCGATGGCCTCCAGGATTCGTTCTGGGGTAAACGGCTGATGCTTGATGGTGGCGTCGAGAGGTTGCAGCGCGTCGTTGACTGCCACCCACACCGCACCCATCGCGCCAATGAGGCCAGCCTCCCCGATGCCCTTGGCGCCGAGTAGGGTCGAGGCCTCGGGCGTCTCGATGAGGGCGGTTACCATGTCGGGCATCTCGCACGACATGGGCACGAGGTAATCGGCCATGGTGCCGTTGAGCAAGCTGCCGTTGTCGTCGTAGGCGCACTCCTCGAAGAGAACCGCGCCGATGCCCTGGACGATGCCGCCACGCACCTGCTCGGCAACGAGAAGCGGATTGACGACACGGCCGCAGTCGTCGACCGCCCATTGCCCGAGCACGCGGACCATGCCCGTCTCGGCGTCGACCTCGACATGGCAGAGCTGAACGCCGCTGGCGACAAAACCCATCTTGTCGTTGGCGACGTAGCTGGCGGTCACGGAGAGCTGCACGTCGAAATCCCGCGGCAGCGTGTCCTGGCGGAAATAGCCGATACGGCCAATCTCGGCGAGGCTGATGACTTCCTGGCCGGTTCCAAGGTTGACGATTTGTCCGGCGGCGATATCGAGTTTATCGGCGGGCGTCTGGGTGATCGCACCGGCGAGGGCGAGGATGTTGCGCTTGAGCAGGCGGCCAGCCTTGAGGGCCGCCTCGCCGCCGATCGCGGTGCCGCGCGAGGCCCAGGCGCCGCCTCCGTAAGGTGAGAGGGCGCTGTCGCCGGCGATGATGCCGACATCCTCGGCGCGCACCCCGACCTCGCTCGCGACGATCTGGGCCACAGCCGTCAGCGTGCCCTGGCCCTGGTCGGTGATGCTCGTGACGCAGCGGATCACGCCCGACGGTTCCAGGCGCAAGGTGCAGCCGTCCTGGGTCGAGATCGGTGCGCCCGATGGGCCATAATAGGGCGGTCCGTAGGCCGTCTGCTCGACGAAGGAGGCGAGACCGAGACCGCGATAGATGCCCTTCGCACGAAGTACTGCCTGCTCGCGGCGCAGATCGTCGTAACGAGACAGGACGAGGATCTTCTCCAGGCACTCGTGGAAGGAGACCGTCTCCAGGCGCTGCCCCCCTGGCGTCACACAAGGCAGCGAGGCCTTGGTACGAAGGTTGCGGCGCTTGAATTCGGCTGCATCGATGTCGAGCCGACGCGCGGCGATCCCGGCCAACGTCTCGGCGACGACGCAAGCGAGAGGCATGCCGACGCCGCGATACATGCCGATGACGCAAGTGTTGGTGTAGACGCTGCGCGTGCGAGCGCGATAGGCCTCGAACGCATAGGGCGCGCCGGTTGTGGTGATCGTCATCATTCCTTCGGCGACGTTGAAGCGTAGCGGCATGCCGTAGGCGCCGACGGCCCCGATGTCATCGACCTCCATCGCGGTGATCCGGCCGTCGCGTGTGAGCGCCATGCGAGCCTTGACGGCATGGTCCCGTGCATGGGCGTCGGAGACGAATGATTCCAGTCGGTCGGAAATGAACTTCACCGGGCGGCCGAGCTTCATCGCGGCGACGACGGTGGCGATTTCGTCGGGGTAGATGTTGAGCTTCATACCGAAGGCGCCGCCGACGTCAGGGGCGGCGACGCGCACCTTGTGCTCGGGTAGGCCCAAATGACGGCAGAAAACGTCCTGCATCTGAAACGGCGACTGGTGCGCGTGATGCACGGTCAGCGCGCGCTCAGTCGGATCGAAGTCGGCGACGAGGCCGCGCGGCTCGAGGGTCAAGGCCGTCTGGCGCTCGAAACGGAACTCCTCTTCGACGACGAGATCGGCGGCAGCAAAGGCCTTGTCAGGCTCGCCCCGCTCGATGCTGAAATCGAAGGCGAGGTTGTCGCCGAGCTCGGGATGGACGACGGGGCCTCCGGGCCGCAAGGCATCGTCGATCGAGGCGACGACGGGAAGCTCTTCCCATTCCATCGCGACGAGCTCTGCGGCGTCCTCGGCCTCGGCGCGGGTGGCCGCGATCACAACGGCGACAGGCTGGCCCTGCCAGACGGCCGTGTCGGCGACGAGGAGGCTCTGCGGGGGCGATCGGTGGCCGGGACGATGCTGGGCGACGGCGACGAAAGGCTGGCACAGCGGGTTGATGTCGGCAGCATTGTAGACTGCGACGACACCCGGCTGGCGGCGGGCTTCCCTATCGTCGATGGAAACGAGACGCGCATGCGCATGAGGGCTGCGGACGAACACTGCGTGGAGCATGCGCGGCAGGACTATGTCGTCGACGTAACGGCCGCGGCCCGCAGCCAAGCGCGGCAGTTCCAGGCGGGGAATTGATGCGCCGATGCCGTTGCCGACCGAGATTACTCTTGATTGGATCATGGATGAACCGCCTGCTTCTTGTGTCGAGCACAGTAGACACAATGCGGAGCCGAGAGAAAGGCCACAGCAAACGAGTACGTCCCGCGTCGTCGAAAAGGTCGCGAAAAGGATTTCCACGAAACGGGTGGTCAACCTTGGCGATCCAGCCTGACACCGGGTGGACATTAGATGTCAGGCTAACGGCAGCGTCGTTTCGGATCGTCGATGCAGGCAATTGGCCAGTACTTCTCAATCATCCGCGACGAGCAGAAAAAGAAGTGGTTTCGGACTTCGCAGGCAGTGTCGAAGCGCTGTCTTCCGAGCACGGAACTCGCTGCCGACAGCTATGCGTTCGACATGCTCTTTGAAAAGGTGAACGAGCAAGCGGACCCGAGCAAGCTCGGAGCCGAGGCTTGGCTCGACCGATACGATGCGGATCGCTTCGGCATGTCCGAACACTCGTTCAGACTGCCGGCCAAAAAGGTGGTCACGCTTCTCTTCATAGAATACGCGGACATGCTGACGTAGTGACGCGATGCGACACATAACGGACGAGGTCATTGATGTTCTCCGCGCCGCCACCCTCAAGTCCCTCTACGTCTGCTTCTGGGACTCGCCACCAGCATCTCCGGCACCTGGCGAGGGTTCACTCACGCTCACTACTTCGCTTCCGCCCAGCATGGCCTCGCTGGCCAAGCGCGAACGCCCCGCATATGATACTCTCCGCAAGTCATGGTCAGTCATGACCCGAGCGATGATCTGGACCTCTCCGGACCCCCGTGAAGACAGTGAGATAGTGAGATAGTGAGATAGGGAGTGAGACATGGCGATGCGGGATACGGCAATCGTCGCGTATGCGGAGACCAAGATCGTTCAGAAGAGCGATCGCGACATTTGGGAACTCGGCGCGGAGGTGCTGGAAGCCTTGCTCGACAAGACCGGCATGGAGAAGGGCGAGATCGACGGGCTCGTCCTGTCGGGATCGCAGACCGGTGCGGGCAATCCGTTCTGGTCGCAGGCCACGGCCGACCAGCTCGCACTCGAGGTCGATTATTGCGGCATATCCGACATCGGCGGCTGCGGGCCTACGGGAGCGGTCGCCCGCGCGGCAGCTGCGATAGAAGCCGGATTATGCGAGACCGCGTTGTGCCTGTTCGCGGATACCCAGTCGCGTGAGAACAACACGCGACAGCGGCACTATCAGGCCGAATGGACGGTCCCGCTGGGCTTGCTCGGGCCCCCGACGTCGTTCGGCTTTATCACCTGCCGCTATCAGGAGCAGTTCGGCCTAGACTACCGCATGCTCGGCAAACTCGCGGTGGCGCAGCGCAACGGCGCCGTGTTGAACGATCTTGCTTGCGAAAAACTGAGATCGCCGATTACCATCGACGACTATGTCAACTCGCGCATGATCGCCGAGCCGGTCCGTCTGCTCGACAGTGTGATGGTATGCGACGGGGCAAGCGGTCTCATCATGACATCCAAGAAGAACGCTGCGAAGAAGGGCTTCAAGAAGGCCGCGTTCATCAAGGGATACGGCGAGAAGACGAGCTACCAGTTCGCTGAGAACATCGTCGATGTCACGGATACCGGTCACATGCCGGCCGGCCAGAAGGCCTTCAAGCAGGCTGGCATCACGGCAAAGGATGTTCGCTCGTTTCACCCCTATGACGACTTCATCATCGCCATGATTCTGCAAATGGAGATGATGGGGTTTTGTAAGAAGGGGCAGGGCTGCGACTTCATCCGCGAGCACGACTTCAACTTCAACGGCGACCTGCCGCTCAATACCGGCGGAGGTCAGATCTCGGCAGGTCAGGTCGGCCTTGCCGGTGGCGGCACCAATCTCGTCGAAGCGGTGCGCCAGTTGTTCGGTGAGGCGGGCAAGCGCCAGGTCAAGGACACCACCAACGCGGTCGTCACCGGTATCGGCGGCATTCCGTATAGCCGCAACTGGAACACCTCGGTCGTGATGGTTCTCACGCCGAACGGCTAACCGATGCTTGCGAAAGGCTATCCCATGGTCACCGTCAACGACACTTTGGAAATCCCACGCGGCGCACCGACTTCGCGCTCGTTCTCGCAGCCGTTCTGGGACGGCACGAAGGAAAAGAAGCTCAAGATCCAGTTCGACAAGAGCGTCGGCAAGTTTCAGTGGTTGCCGCGCGCGACGAGCCGCTTCACCGGCCGCAAGAGCGTGCTCGAGTGGCGCGAGGTGAAGGGCGAGGGCGAGATCTTCTCCTTCACGCTCGTCCACCGCGCCCGACCGCCGTTCCAAGGCAAGGAGCCATTCTTCATTGCCGTGGCGACCTTGCCCGAGGGCGTGCAGATTATGGCCAATACGGTCGGCATTACGGCCGAGGAGATGAAAGTCGGCCTCGAGGTGAAGCCCTACTGGCACCCTCTGCCCGACGGCTATCACATGCTGATGTGGCAAAAGGCTTGAGCGCGGAGGCGGGCCAGCCGCTGTTCTTGTTGCGGGAAGGTCGCCAGTAGTGCGGCGCTCCTTGCCTATTGCGCATGGATGCACCGGTACCGAGGCCCCGCTTTCCCGCCCAACGGTGAGAGGCTTCAATGTCCGGCAAATCAGTTGGCGGTGCTGCTGCCGTCGAGCACTTCATCCGTCCGCGGTTGATCGCGATTGTCGGGCTGTCGTCGAAGCCCGGCTCGGCCGGCATGAACCTGCTCGCCAATCTGACCCTCAACGCGTTCGCCGGTGACATCCATCTCGTCGGCCGCAGTGGCGGGGCGGTCGACGGCAGGAACGTCCAGACCGACATCGCCCAGTTGCCCGAAGGCATCGACCTCGCAATTTTCGCCTTACCCGAGACCGGAGTGAAGGCCGCGCTCGAGGCGTGCGTTCGACGCAAAGTGAAGGCGGTCGCCGTGCTCGCGTCTGGTTTTGCCGAGGTCGGCGATCGCTCCAGCCAGGACGAGATCGCGCGCATCGCCCGCGACGGCGGCATAGCGCTGCTGGGACCGAACTGTTTCGGCTATACGAACTTCGTCGACGGCTTCCACCCCGCTTTCGTCGCCGTGGCTAAGGTGCCTCGCCTCAATCCCGGCCGTGATCCGTGCGTTGCGATCCTGTCGCAAAGCGGTGGCGTGATGTCTCACATCCGTCAGGGCCTCGAGCTGCGCGACATTCCCGCCGCCTACACGATCTCGACAGGCAACGAAGCGGGCCTCGGCCTCGCCGACTTCGTCGACTTCCTCGCCGACGATCCGGTGACGCGCCTGATAATCGCCTACGTGGAGGAAGTGCACGAGCCGCAGGCGTTCCTCGCCGCAGCAAGGCGCGCGCGTGCAGTCGGCAAGACCGTCATGATGATGCACCCTGGACGGACCGAGGCTGCGAAAGTGGCGGTCAGCTCCCACACCGGTGCGCTGGCCGGCGATCACGCCGTGATGCGCACGATGGTCGAGCACGCCGGCATCGTGGTCGCGGACAGCATCGACGAGCTTATCGATGCTGCCGAGGTCCTTGCACGCTATCCCACGACAGTGCCGCACGGTCCTGGCATCCTCACCTTCTCCGGCGCGCTGTGCGCCATCTACCACGACTTTTGTGCGGAGATCGGACTGCCCGTTCCGCCGCTTTCGGCGACGGGCGAGGCCATGCTGCGAGCCGCGCTGCCGAGCTTCGCCACGCCACGAAATCCGCTCGACTTGACCACCCAGCCGATCTGGCAGCCCGAGCTGATTTTCACCGGTGCCCGGGCACTGCTCGATGATCCAGAGGTCGGCTCACTGCTGTGCTCGCTGCCGATCAGTCAGCCGGTTCTCGGCGTCAAATACCTGCAGCACCTCATCGATGCCGTGAAGGCCTGCCCGAAGCCGGTGATCTTCGCCCCTCTCGGCGACCGCTCGCAACTTCCGCAGGAGGTCCTCGATCTGGCGCGCGAGCACCGCGTGATCGTCTCCCGCTCCGCCGAGCGGTCGCTGCGTGCGCTGGGGCTGGTCTACCGATATGGCATGGCACTGCGGCGCGCGGCCAAGACTGCCCCGGCAGCGCCGCCCCCAAGGCTGCCGCGCCTCGGCGCTGGCCCACAACCCGAGTGGCTGGGCAAGCAGGTGCTGTCCGCCGTTGGCGTGCGCATTCCTGCGGGCGATCTGGCGCGAAATGTCGATGAGGCCGTGGCCATCGCCGTGCGCATCGGCTTCCCGGTAGTAATGAAGGCGCAGGCCGGGCCCCTCATGCACAAGACCGAGGCCGGTGCTGTGGAGCTCGCCATCGCCGACGTGGCGGGTGTGCGTGCCGCGTGGCAACGCTTGTGCGCCAGCGTGCATCGCTGGGATGCCTCAATCGTGCTCGATGGGGTTCTGGTCGAGGCCATGTCACGTCGCGGCCTCGAGTTGGTGGTGGGTGCCCGTCGCGATCCCCGATGGGGACCGGTGCTGCTGGTCGGCATCGGTGGCGTGATGATCGAGGCGATAGGCGACTGCCGCGCGACAATCAAGGTGAGACACGTCTTCAATCAGGGTGAGACTGCGCCGGGGTGGACGGCCGACGGGAGGGCTTAAGCCCGACTGGAGGCCGTGCACCCCGGCGGCGCGTTTTTAAATCTCGTCTGGCGGTTGCGAGCGGCCG
>CAMDMH010000103.1 GCA_945901835.1 Devosia equisanguinis
CCGGATCTCGTCGCCAAGGCTCTTGCCGGCCAGCATGTCGTCGATACCGAGTTTCCCGACGAGGATAAATTCACCAAGTTGCCCGAGCGGTCGCTCACGCCTGCGCCCGCCAACGGCCCGGCTGCGGCCTTCCTCACGGTGCAGGAAGGTTGCGACAAGTTCTGCACTTTCTGCGTCGTCCCCTACACGCGCGGGATGGAGTTCTCGCGGCCCGTGGCTCTCGTCGAAACGGAAGCGCGGCGGCTCGTGGAACGCGGCGTTCGGGAGCTGACCCTGCTCGGCCAGAACGTCAACGCCTACCACGGCACGGGGCCGAACGGCGGGTCCTGGTCGCTCGCACGGCTGATGGATCGACTCGCCGGCATCGAGGGGCTGGAGCGGCTGCGCTACATGACCAGCCACCCGCGCGACCTGGGCGACGATCTGATCGCGGCGCATCGGGACAATCCCAAGCTAATGCCGTATCTGCACCTGCCCTTCCAGGCGGGTTCCGATCGCATCCTCGCGGCCATGAACCGCAAGCATACTGCGGCCGACTATCTCCGCCTCGTCGAACGCATCCGCGCACAGCGGCCGGACATCGCACTGTCGACCGATATCATCGTCGGCTTCCCCGGCGAGACCGACGCGGAGTTCGAGGCGACGCTCGACGTCGTGCGCACGGTCGGCTTCGCACAGGCTTACTCGTTCAAGTACAGCGCGCGCACCGGCACGCCGGCGGCCAGCCTCGACGCTCAGGTTGCCCCGGACGTCGCCAACGACCGGCTGCAGAGGCTGCAACACCTGCTCGGAGAGCAGCAGGCGAGTTTCAACGCAGACTGCGTGGGCAAGGTTTTCCCGGTGCTGTTCGAGCGTGTCGGCCGGCGCGAGGGGCAACTCGTGGGCCGCTCGCCCTATCTGCAGCCGGTGCACGCCAAGGCCGAGACGTCGATGCTGGGGCAGATCATACCGGTGACGATCTCGTCGGCCCGGCCGCGCAGCCTCGCAGGCGAAGTAATCGCAGCTTGAGCTTCGGTGGCGGAAGCCTGCCGCCCGCTGGCACGTCATCGTATCCACGCGCGCCGTGCTTCGGATGCTCAGTGCCGCGATTCATTTGTGCATTGTTGCGGCCGGGCCGCACGCGAGATCACGATCCGTGCTAGCGATTCGGCAGTTTCGCCATCGTCGATGCAAGTTTGTGCCTGAGGTCATCCATGTCGTTGCGTCGTTCTGTCATCGCGTTCGCTGCGTGTCTCGCCGTCTCCGGCGCGTCCGGGGCCCAGGCCCAGGTCTTCGGTACAGGCCCCTGGACCGGCCTCTATGTCGGCGCCCATGGCGGCCACGGCTGGACCGGCGCCTCCAACATGGACCTCACGGGCTGGGCCGGCGGCATCCAAGCCGGCTACAATCTCCAGCTCGGGCCGGCGGTCATCGGCATCGAGGCCGACTACACCTGGACCGGCCTCGACGGCACGAGCAGCGTGTCGAGCCTGCCCCTCACCGGCAAGGTCGACAGCCTGTGGAGCGTACGAGGCCGGCTCGGCTACTCGATCGCCAACTCGGTGATGATCTACGGCACCGCTGGCTACGGCGGCTTCGATACGTCCGTACGGACCGTCATCAGCGGCATCGACCTCAAGGGCAGCACCAGCATCGCGGCCGTCGTCGTCGGTGGCGGCGCGGAGCTGCTCCTGACGCGGAGCATCATGCTGCGCCTCGAAGGCCTGCGCTACATCGGCGACGGCGATAGCTGGACCACCGGCGGCGACGGCGACGTCACCCTTCTGCGCGCCGGCGTCTCCTATAAGTTCTGATCTGCACCGCATCACCGTTTCGACGTTCACCGCGTGGCCACTGTTGTGGCCGCGGATGTGCCGCCGCATGCGCACTTGTGGCGTTGTGCCCGATAGCTGTGGACACTGTCACATCTCGGCCACGCACTTTTCATAGAACCTGTTGCGGGTGTACGCGTTCGTATGCTAGCTTGTCCGCGCCGCTGGGACTGAGTCGGTGAACCGGCTGACCCTGCGTCGACGATATGGCTCCAAGCAGGGAGATGCCATTGACAGCATTTCGCGGGCCGTCTGTGCCCGGTGCCGGCCGCGGGAAAACGCCCGCTGCCTCTGCGACGCCCAACCGGCGGGTCGTGGTTCCGTTCGACGACAACCGCTTCCTGCCAAAGCTGCTCGGCGAATACGATTCCCACCTCGCCCTGATCGAGGAACGTCTCGGGATCGCCGCCCATGCGCACGGCAACGTGGTCGTCCTGTCGGGCTCCGGACCGGATTGCGAGCTTGCCCGCAGCGTACTTGAAACTGCCTACGCCCGTATCCAGAAGGGCGAAGAGATCGCCTCCGGCGATATCGACGGGCTCATCCGGCACGCGCGCCAGGGCGAGCCAGCCGCGCAGGGCCATGGCCAAGCTCAGATCAGCACGCGCCGCAAGGTCGTCAAGGCGCGCACGCCGGCACAATCGACCTACATCCGCGCCCTCGACAAGACCGATCTCGTGTTCGGCATCGGCCCGGCCGGCACCGGCAAGACATATCTCGCCGTCGCCTTCGCCGCGCATTTCCTCGAACGCGGCCTCGTCGAGCGCATCATCCTGTCGCGGCCGGCGGTGGAAGCGGGCGAGCGGCTCGGCTTCCTGCCGGGCGACATGCGCGAGAAGGTCGATCCCTATCTGAGGCCGCTCTACGACGCGCTCTACGACGTGCTGCCGCCCGAGAAAGTGGAGCGCGATCTGGAAACCGGCGTGATCGAAATCGCGCCGCTCGCGTTCATGCGCGGTCGCACCCTGGCGAATGCGTTCGTCATTCTCGACGAAGCGCAGAACACCACGACGATGCAGATGAAGATGTTCCTCACGCGTCTGGGCGAGAACTCCAAGATGGTGATCACCGGCGATCCCTCGCAGATCGATCTGCCGTCGGGGCAGAAGTCAGGGCTCGAGGAGGCGGTGACGCTGCTGAAGGACGTGCCGGGCATCGACATCGTCCGCTTCGCCAACGCCGACATCGTGCGCCGCGATCTCGTCAGGAAGATCGTCGACGCCTACGACAAGGCGGGGCTGGGCAAGTTCGTTTGAGGCGGCTATCGCCTATGAAGCATTGCTGATCGGGGCCGGGCGTCGTCCGGCCCCGATTTCATTAGGCGCCCGTCGAGGACGGCCCGCACGCCATCAGACTTCAGCATCATTCTCGACGAGTACAGCGACGAGAGTGAACCAATGGCGACTTCGCGCAGTGCGCACTTCTCCCTCTCCCCGCTCTGCGAGGAGAGGGTCGGGGTGAGGGGCGGCCACTTCGGCGGCGCTGGCCACAGTGAGCTTCTGCTTTCTGAGAATGACCGACCGCGATAGACGCGGCAGCTTGATCCTCGCAAGTGACCCCAAGGCGAAGTGGGTGCAGACGGGGTGCGGCATGGAAAAGGCCGCGGTTTACCCCTCAAAACCGGACGACTGCAGCGCAGGCCCTTCGGAAAATGGAACTGTCCCCAATATTATGCAAAGAAGTTCGCTGCGGGGTTGGAGGCAATACTCACGTTAGCGAGCGTCGCATGGCCGATTTGCGCACCCTGGACAATCGACAAGCTCCGATTGTAATCGCGATGGTAGGTATCCATCGCCAGTACGGCCAGCATCAGGTCGCGATCGATCATGGCTTATTACCCCGTTGCTTGGGCGGATATTCAGTCTCGACGAAATTGAGGTCGAAGAAGAACCTCTTCGCCCCGTGATATGTCGGCCTAGGCTTTGGATTGCGCATCGCCCACAGCAATTCCGGCGCGGGTTCGATGCGCGTCGCATAGGCGTCGCTGGTCGGGCCGATGGTGATCGAGCGAAAGCGAACGCCGCTACCCATGTATTGCTCGATCTGTGCGGGCGAGACCGGCACGGCCTGAGAAGGATCGGTGGCGTTCGCGGGCAGCCAGACCAGGAGAGGGGTCATGGTGGTCAGTGTGCGCCGTTGGCGGCGCGCACGCCACGTCTCGTACGGCGCCTTTCCCCGACCCAGTTTATCGAAGCCTTGGTAGACTTGCTCAATCAGGCGGAGGGCATTGAGCGAATGAAGAAAGGATTGGCCGTGAGGGCCCCATGACAGCATGCAGGCCACGAGCGTGCCGCGGGGGCCGAGATCGAGGATTGGGGCTGTCCCGCCGCGTATCCGACCTGGAAAGGGGCCGAACTCGGGCGTCGAACCTTTGCGTGCGCCTTCTGGCAGCTCGATCTCGATCACGCTGGAGGCTGACACGAGCCCCTGCGGTGTCTCCAGCGTGATCGTCAATCGATATCGGTAGAGCGACAGCCACCAGTTCAGTCCCACGGCGCCGATGAAAACGACGATCACCAGCAGCATTGCGCGCCACGTGTACCACCACAGCGATCTCACGGTGGCGGCCTTTCGTTCGCGGCTTGCGACGCGAGCGTTTTCAGCTCCGCGATCGTTGCCGAGCCGTCAGCCTCGCGCATAGCCGTGAAACACGCGACATCCTTGAAAGGCCCGGCGAGCAGCCATCCAAGCGCAATATTCAGCCCACGGATATCGCCGACGAGGTCGATGCACCAATAGATTTCACCGCTCGACCATTCATCGGGTCTTAGGCGAATTTGCTTCCCTGCATTCTCGCGCAACCTAGCGTCCACCTCGACCGACACCCTCGCCCACGTTACCGCTGCAACCGGCGCCCGAAAGCCTGACTCTGAGACCGTGGCCTCCGCCACATAGAACTGCCCCGCGAGCACCGGCGGCAGCACCATCCATTCGATATCGGCGAGCGAGTAGTGTTTGTGCGCCGGGCTCTTTGACATCACGACGACGAGGTCGCCGATGCTGGCCGAGATCAGCTTGGAGATCGCCGCGCCGACTTGGGTTCTGTCGAGTTGAAGGCCCTGCGGCGGCGCACCGGCGCCGGGATCACCCGTCGCCGCACCAGCTTCCGCCCCGCCCTCGGTCTGCGTTGTCATGCCGTCTGTAATTGGGGACAGCTCCATTTTCCCGCCCGGTCGGTTCAGAGGTGCCCGCTATCGTAGCAATAAGCAGACCCAAGATAAATGACGCGCACACGCACAACCCACAGCAGCAGTTGGCCCACTGCTGAGATCGCAACAGCGGCGGAACAAAAACGGTCTTGAGGGGGCAGCGGAAATCGCGGGGACAAGGCGTTGTGCTCGTTGCCGCCCCTCACCCCCACCCTCTCCCCGTGTAGGACGGGGAGAGGGATATGCGCGCGCTTGCGAGGTCTCTTGAGCAGGCAGCGCGTCAAGCTTTCAGGATGACGTTGAGGATCGCGGTCTTGCCGGCTTTAGTGGCGGCGAGAGCGTCGCGGATCGCGCCCGGCAGTGCCGCTACGCTGTCGACCTTGGCGCCGTGCACGTCGAACTGCTGGCCGAGCTCGTGATACTCCGGCCCCTTGATCTTCCAGCCGTAGGGCAGGTCGTGCTGCTCGGACGCGCCGCCGGGGTAGTAGTTCAGATGCCCGCGCCGCATCGCTGCGTACTTCGAGTTGTTGCACACCACGATCAGCACCGGCAGTTCGTAGTGCTGGGCCGCGCCGAGCGCCTGCACAATCGGGTTGTAGAGGAACGAGCCGTCGCCGACGAACAGAACGACCGGACGCTCCTTCGCCGCGAGCTTGATGCCCATCGACACGCCGATGCCCTGGCCGAGGCCACCGCCCATCACGCGGTAGAAGCTCTGCGCCTGGTCGAGATCTAGGTGCGGGCGCATGAACGCCATGTGGGTGATCGTCTCGTCGATATAGACGGTGTCTGCGGGCAGCACTTCGTTCGCGATCGAGGCGAGTGCGACGGCGCTGATCCCGGTTTCGGCGCGCGCCTTCTTCGCCTCCACGGCGAGCTTGGCCTTCATCGCGTCGTGGGTTCTCGCCCAGCGCGCGCGACGCTCCGTGAGAGCGGCCTTGTCCTTCGCCGAGGGCTTCGCCGCCTTCGCCAATAGATTCAGCGCCTCGGCCGTATCGCCTTCGACGTAGTGGTCCGCGAGTAGGACCTGATAGGCGAACTGCCGCTTGATCGGGTTGTCGCCGATCGACACGATCTTGCCGCAACCGGGACGACGCGAGGGCGGGAACCACGGTGCGCGGCCGCCGACGAGCAGGATCAGATCGGCGTCTGCGATCTGATCGTGGCTGTAGAAGCCCTGATAGAGCTTGTTGCTAGTCGGGAAGCTGCCGAAGGTGACGGAGCTGCGTGCGCCGAAGACGGGGATCGCGCACGTCTCGGCTAATGCCGTCAGCGCCTCGAACGATGCGGCGTCGCGGCCAACGGTCTCGGCGACGATCACCGGGTTTTTCGCCTTCGCGATCATCTCGGCGACGATCTGGATGTCGCTGTCGAGCGCGCGCAGAAGGGGGGCTGCGGGAATGTCTCGGATCGTGTCGGGCTTCTTCCACTCCGCGACCATCATCTCGATAGGCACGCTGAGATAAACCGGTCCCTTCTGTTCGCGCTGCGCCAGTTCGCCTGCGCGGATCACCTGTTCGAACACGGTGTCGACGTGGGCGACGACGCTCGCCTTCTTCACGCACGGTGCGATGAACCGATCGGGACCGCCGACGCTGACTCCGCCATACCACTGCGGCTCCATGTAGAAGTTGGCCTGCTCGCCGAAGCCGATCGACTCGCCGGACATGACGATCATCGGCGTCTCCGACGAGAACGCGCTCATGATACCCATCGAGCCCTGCATCAGGCCGACGCCGGCATGCAGCATCACGGCCTGCATGCGGCCGGTGTAGGCGGTGTAGCCGAGCGCCATGTCGACGGCGACCATCTCGTGCCAGACATCGATGAAGCCCGGGCCGGGCGTGCCCGAAACCTTCTGGCGGGACAGCGCCTCCCATATCGGGCTCATCTCGGAGCCCGGCGACGACATGATGTAGTCGACCTTCAGCTTCCGCAGCGCTTCGAGAACCGCTTCACCGCCATCGATGTAGTTGCGCTTCGGGGCCGTCATGCCGTGCCTCTTCCCTGGTTTATCTTGGTCCGATTTCCTCGGGCGCCAACATCCCCGCAAAGGCCTCATGAGGCAAGTCCCGCGTCGGCATGGCTGGTCCACACGATCGAGTGCCGGCACGAAAACGCCCGCAGGGCCGCTCTGGCCATGCGGGCGGTGGGGGAAATCGGCTGAACTCACATGCCAGGCTCGATCGGCCTTTCCACGTCCCCGACGCTCTCGACCCAGTCCTTGAAGGCACCGAGGTTATAGACCTTGGTGAAGCCGAGATCCTTGAGCGCCTTGCCGCTCAGGGCCGAGCGTCCACCCGAGGCGCAATAGACGATGACGGGCTTGTCCTTGTCGAACCGCTTGTCGTGGTAGGGCGAGGCGGGATCGGCGCGGAACTCCAGCATCCCGCGCGACACGTGGGCAGCGCCCGCGACCTTGCCGGACTTCTCGACTTCGGGGGCGTCGCGCACGTCGACGATCAGCGCGCCCTTGGCGATGAGATCCTTCGCCTCGGCGGGTGAAACGCGCTGCACGGCAGCGTTGGCCTCTTCCATCATGCTCTTGATGTTCGTTGCCATGTCGAAATCCTTCTGTTTGAGAACCGCCAGCGCGGTCGAACCGAATATGCAGTCGAGAGATCGCCAAGATGTAGGTTTGCCGCGGCGGATCGCCAAACTGTATCGTTGGTGAGGTCAAGGTCACTGGCCGCGACCCAACACATACTGACGTGCCGTGGATGTTGGGTCGCGCTCCGCTTGACCCAACCTACGGGGAAGCGCTCATACTTTGCCGGCCTTTGCCCGCGGCTGTGATCCACTGGTGCAGGCGGCCCGGTGTCACCGGATATTCTGCGATGCGTAGGCCATACGAGGCGAGCGCGTTCTCGACCGCGGAGACGACGGCGGCGGCAGCCGGAACACACCCCGCCTCGCCCACGCCCTTCACGCCCAACGGGTTCAGCGGCGAGAGGTGCTCGGACATGATGACCTCGAGCGAGGGCACCTCCATCGCGGTCGCCATCGTGTATTCGGCGAGCGTGGTCGACAGCGGCTGAGCGTCGTCGCCGTAGGCCATCCACTCGAGCAGCGCATTGCCGATGCCGTGCACCGCGCCGCCGACAAGCTGGCCCTTGACGATCAGCGGATTGATCACGCGGCCGCTGTCGTTGACGATCACGTAGCGAACGATGCGCACCGCGAGTGTCTCGGGATCGACCTCGACCTCCACGGTGTGGCAGCCGAAACCGTAGGTCAGCGCGCTCGGCAGGAAGCTCTGCGTCGACTCCAGGCCGGGCTCGAAGTTGCCGGGCATCGCGTAACCGGGAACGCCGGCCACGGCTTCCGCGACCTCGCGTAGCGTCATGCCGCTGCCCGGCGCACCCGCCACCTCGACGCGGCCCTCGCGCAGGACGAGATCGCCGGCGTTGGTTTCCAACAGCAGCGCGGCGACATCGATCGCCTTCTCGCGCACCGCTTTGGCGGCCATGTGCACCGCCGAGCCGGCCGTCA